>JAFGCX010000016.1 GCA_016932415.1 Candidatus Krumholzibacteriota bacterium | reverse complement strand
TGATGTCGTCATGCCCACCGATGATGATACTGCCGTAATCGTGCTGCTGTTGTTTCACCATGACAACCTCTCCATGCTACAGGGTCTGTCCCCGGATGTTGCGTGCCGGGAACTCTTCAAGTCTATCTATACACGCGAAAACTCTGTTTAAATATTTACCGCGTCCCCGTCTTCAACATAAGACCCGGCCACTTCCAGCGAATCTTCTTCCTGAAAGATCACTCCATACCTGTCAAGAACCAGTTCCGGATCGATCACAGGATACTCTTTCTCGCCAATATGCAGCGACTGCCTTGTGATCGATGGCCAGGCTCCCTCTACGAGCTGTTCCACAATTCCTTCTGTTTTATGCCACGGCCCGGAGGTAATGATCCCTATTCTTTCTTCGGCCAGACCGATAATCACGATCTTGTCCCCTTCAGACGAATTTTTCATCTCTTCGACCGCCAGTTCATCAAGGCGGCATACAGGGACTGATTTTCCTGAGACGATCACATATCTTCTGTTACTTCCCTCATCATTTTTAATATCCTTTATATCTACGGCTCCCTCGATAGATCGGGATGGAACGGCAAAACTGTTCCCTGAACCGGAAAGGAGATGATAATCGGTCATAACGGTCGTCCGCGGGAAGGTGAACCTGAATCTCCCCGCCTGGCCGCTTTCCGGCTCTACCCACAAAAGACCATCCCATTTTCTGATGATGCTTCTTACTTCAAGAAGCCCCTTGTAATAAGCTACGGCGTCATCCCTGTCGACCTGCGAGTCGGAAAGAAAATCCGTTCCGTTATCAGACACCGTGGCAACGACATATGATCCTTCGCTTTTAATATCGACCTTGATCGAAAGATCCAGGTCTTCTCTGTCGTCATACATCCTGTTTATGTCGAAAATGCAGCTCTCAAGAATACTCGCCAATCCTGAAGCTGCTTTACGCTCAAGAGAAAAGGAATCTGTCGACAATTCGACATTCGAAGACCATCCGTGCATACGGTTGTTAAGATCAGTAAAATCCCTGACTCCATCGAGGACAGTCTGGCTTGATACCTTGGCTCGGAATTTTGTGTTTCTACCGCCCAGCTGCCTGAGGATATTCTCGATCAGCCCTAGAAAAAATTCGCTTTCTCCGAAAGCCAGCTCAAGATCTCTGATCCCCGCTTCGCCTCTCGGTTCGGCAAGGTACTGGTTGAGTTTATCATCGACTTTTTCAAGAGCCGAAATCAGTCTCGTCATCGTATTGAATTCGTCCCTTACGACCTTGTCAGAATCGTTTTTTGCCGGGGATCGCGGCAGGGTGACCCAAGATTCAGAAATACTTTCATCACCTTTGACCGGCTCCAGGCCGGGCATTACAGCGTCGTTCCGATCCGCGCCGAAGATCAACGTTTCAATCCGGACCGATTCTTCGACAACAGGAGCCCCTTCATCCTGATACGCCTCGTCGATCAATACCTCTATCTCCTGCCGGACTCCGGAAAATCCGCCGTCAGGATCCGGATCTTCCGATTCTCCCCCTGTCATTTCCTCGATGACCTGCTCCTCTGTCTCAAGGATCTCTGAAACGATCTGTGAAAGCGTTTCATCCCAACATCCGGTACTTGCCGCTGCCTTATCGAGGAGGTTGCCGAACGATGTGAGTGTCCGGCTCCATTCAGCCAGACCAAGCATCTTAAGACTTCCCGCCAGCAGGCTATTGGCAAATCTGTTCTTTCGCAGTACAGCCGTTTTTAACCCTTCACCTGAGCCATGAGTCATCAGATCGTTCAATTTGGCAATATGATCGAGGACCTGCTCGCAAAAGAGTCTTTTGTTTTCTTCATTCAGAATGATCAATGCTCACACCTCTTTTTAAGATCAGGTTTTCTCCACATATTCAACAGCGCCAAGTTCAAAAAGGTCGTAGACCTCTTCTTCTTTCAGACCAGCAACTTGTCCGGCGGGAACGTTTTCCACTTTGCCGGAAATATTCTGACCGGTTGCCAGGCGGATAGCATCGGTGACTCTTTCCAATGAATCAGCTGGTGAATCCTGGCCCTCGCCGATCATATTTTTTTGTTCTGGCTTAAAGTATTCCGCTGATCCCGTCGGGGATGATCCTTCGCTGCCGGCTTCCTCCGAACCTATCTTCACCCATTGATGCCCCGGCATCTCCATCCAGTCCCCACCCTCATGAGGACCTGATGATTCTTTTATCTCGGCACTTTCAGGGATCTCGTATATATCATCGTCCTCAACCGATCCGTCAGGAAGATCGACGGCGTTGCTGCTCTCAAGAGAAATCTCCTGCAGGCTCTCTTCAACTTCTTCAACCGCTGGTTCGTCGCCAATACCGGCCTGTTCTCCCACATGGGCGTAATTATCCATGATCGATATCTTCTCAAGCTCTTCCTGCTCGCCGATCCGCGCCGATTCGTGATCGAACATATCAGCCTCATACTGGCCGACTGGATCTATCGCCTCATCCTGTTCACCTTCCCATATCTTTCCATGATCAATGACCAGACCTGTATCTTCAGAGGAAGGTTTCTTATCCTCGCCGAATGTCACAAAATCCTTGTCCCCTGAAGCGAGATATTCTATTTCTTCCTCACAGGCTTCTTCATCTGCCTGCCGCGTCGTTTCAGTATTCTTATCCTCAATGATCGCGTGCAGGTTCCTGTCGAGCGCTTCGAGTTCATTTCCAAGATTGATGACCCTGTCCTGAAGAGAATGGCTTGCCTTCTCAATATTCGACGAAATATCCGAAATACAGGCACTGATGCCGCCCGTGTCTATCCCAACAACCGCTGAACTGTCTCGGTTCTTCGCGCTGGCATTGATATTTCTCTTCAGTATTCCCACGGCATCGGCGGATTCTCTCGACAACCTGTTGAATCTCTCCGCCGTGCCCCTCAGTTTTTCGGCAAACTGGGCGAGACTATGCTCGGAGATCTCACCTCTTGCCGCCATAAGGGCGATATTAAGCGCCAGCCCGTTATTCTCCTCCGCGAAGGAATCAAGGACCCTGCTGTATTCGCAAATCCTTTCAAGGGCCTCTTCGATCTCCCGCGTACCGGTAATAGCTCCGCCCGTGGCATTTTGCCCGCTTACCGCAAGGTTGCCCGTTGTATTATCAGCGAGCTGTTTCGCGGCGCTGTTCAGCCCACCCAGGGATCTTACGATCTCAAGAATATCCCCATTGGAGCCCTCGGCATATTCAAGTATCCTTCCAATAGACAGCGAGGTCTGTCCATTTATCTTCCGATTATTCTCAATCTGCCTTCTGATCGATTCAAGTTCCTCATTATGATCCGCGATATGCGAGCTTATCTTTCGCACAAGCGACGCCCACCATCGTCCCTCTATGATAGTCTCCTGGATATCGTTTCCGCTGAGGATCGAATCTATCTCCATCTCCAGATCTACCGATTTTTCTTCCTCTCCCATCCTGGTCATCTCTTCAGAGATATCCTTGATCTGGTCGCCATAATTTCTCAGGATGCTCTGCAACTCGGGAAAATCGGAGAGTTTTGCGATCTGAGCGGGATTTGTAAGATCGTCAATGCTGTCTGCAAGCGAGATCATTTTCCTGTAATCCTGACCTGACGCAAGATAATATTTGTACCTTCTTACCGATGAAGCGATTAAAAAATATGAGAAAAGTGAGATCAGGACTACTCCCGCGGCGAGTGGATAGAGTTCCTTGAAAAACTTGTATGAATCAATGATCCACTTCGAATCGCCGTTCTTCAGCCAGGTCAGGTCAATGTTGTAGACATGGGTAATGTAGTATCCTACGGCAAAACTGGTCACCATCAGCATCATGGCGACAAAGACACCGATCTTCCATGGCGACGTAAGTACAGGCTTTTTATTAGAGTCTCGCACGATGAACTCCTTAACGTATAAAGCATAAAAATCGACCTTCTGGCCCTTATTTTGATTTCATTTGACCAACTGCAATAATATTCTCGGGTGGGAAATCCGCAAAGATTATGCCAAGGCGACAATTAAGCCAAATCTACGTATTAACAGGAAGTTATAGGAAATTCCAAAGAACGGTGAGATAATTCAGGAACGAATATGCTAACTCTCAATGCTTTTTGCAAAGACCGGATTGAGGCATATTTAACGCTATTCCATCTGTTTCAGCTCTTGGCCGGGTACAGGGCCCATATTGCCATTGCGTCACTTTTTGCTTCTGGCGCTTTTGATGATCGGCGCGTACAGAGCGGGCTTCCTGTCCCTGAAGAGATGATTGCCTGACGTTATGTTCTTATCGTCAGCTTCGATGACTTCAATATCCTTGACCTTGAGCGATTCGCTCCGGTCGCCCGCGGAAACAAGGACTTCTCCGCGTGGTCCGAGAATCTGGCTTCCCCCCGTAAAGGTAAGGCTCATCGTGCCGCGTTTCTCTGTCCCGATCCTGTTGGCGGTAACGGAAAAGACACCGTTTTCAATCGACCTGATCTTCATTCCCTCCTGCCCCCACGGAAGGACCAGGTTGGCCGGATGAACAAGGATCTGGGCCCCTTTTAGGGCGAGGACCCTGCTGACTTCCGGGTATATCCAGTCGAAACAGATCATCATCCCGAGCTTCGCTTCGTCTGTATTGACTGTCTTGAAAGATGACCCCGAATCGAAAAACAGGTTTTCCCTGTCGAAAAGATGCACCTTCCGGTAAGTCTCCATCTTGCCTTTTGGAGAAATATAAACGGCTGAATTGAATAAATTTCTCCCCGATTTCTCTGCCATTCCGAAGACAAGATGAAGGTTCTTCTTTTTGGCGACCTTTTTCAGCTCCGTAGTGGTATATCCGCCTTTTACCTTCTCGGCGAGCTTCCCCAGTTCAGCTTTGTTCTTGAATAGATATCCCGTATTAAACAGTTCGGGCAGGACGATTGTGGCATCACTGACCTTGCTCAGCAAAGTCGAAGCCTTTTTTACATTGAATTTGACTTCCCCGAACTTGCAACGCATCTGGAGGAATCCTAATTTCATTATCCCCCTCATCTTTCTGTTAATAATAGGACGAGCGACCCGAATAATCGGGGCTGATTATACCAGAAAACAGGAAATTATAAACAATTAATTTAAATATTACGTTTTTTCAAGTACCAGTCGGTGGCACATTCTTTGCTATTTGTGGTTCTGACAGACAACAGGAAAAACATCTTTGCGATACAACGGAGATTCGATATGGATTCGATCACTACCTATACGCTTATCGGCGATAATGATCCAGAACCGGCATCGATATCTTTTTTCATGATGAATAATCTGCTCTATAGCCGTATAGACAGCGGATATCCATCGAACAGCGATCAGTTCGATGAGGATGTCAATGTCTACCTGGCATATCTGCTCGAATCGATGATGAGTCCTGAATACCACGAGGCCGTTAAACAGTTTGTCGTGCCGTACGATCTGCCCCTTTTCGAATCTATCAGGAACGAACCGGATCCAAGGGTCAAATACATGACTTATCGCATGAACGCGGACTTCCTGCTCATGTCGATCGGCATTTTTAACAATGCCAGAGGCAAAAGGCCTGACTCCACCTCGTTTATGAATCTCTCGATCAATACTTACATCGGAAGAGGAAAGGCATATTACGACCTGGCGCAGTCATATCTTCGAAAAACCACGCTCAGGAAAAGTACGATGACCGAGATCCTCGGCAAACTCTCGCTTAATTTCGAGAAATATATCAATGTAATATCGATGTTGAGAAGCGAGTACTTCAATATCTACGACAGGATATCCCAGGGGGAACTCTACCACCTCGGGAAAAGTATAGAACAGGAAAGCCTTAAAGCGCGGATCAGCAAAAAATACGATGAATTCCTCGATGCCTACTCAAGATTCCGCGATCAAAGAACAGATGAGGCGAAAAGCGCGCTTGTGCAAATGACCCTGGAATTGAAAAAACTCGATCAATCGTTTGATTTCGATCCTGATCTTCTTTCTGATTCAGAGATCCCTGATGAAATCGCAGCAGATATCTGATACTTCTCGCGCCTTTTCACCCTGTACAAGCTGATGCCCTCCATCTCTGAGCCAGATGAATTTAGAACGGGGATTTCTACTGTGCCGTTTTAGAAAATTCAACCCCCTGGAACTTACCACTTTGTCATCGACAGCCTGGATCACAAGAACAGGTCCTTCTATCGGTTTGAAATCGGATCGGGTCCTGTCGATCAACTCCATGACTGTTGATTTTACGGGAAAGACCTCTTTCGCGATCGTCGGGAACACTTTTTGAAAGAGCCTCATTGTCAGATAGCGTTTGCTTTTCACTGGAAAAAGGGCGGGTGCTATAAGGACCGTTCCTTTTACCGGGTATTTGTTCATCAGGTTCAGAGCGATCGTCCCTCCAAGGCTCAAACCGACGAGATAGGCACTGCGTGTGTAGCTCAGGACCGTCTCCAGGGCGACCCTCGATTCGGAAAGGCAGACAGACCACGAGGACCCCGTATTTCCATTCTTACCATCGCTGATCCGCGGTTTTCTACCACTGAACCTGTTTGTGAAAAATTCTCTTAATCCACTATCGACAGATTTTGGATCAAGCGAAAGGTGTATCGAATACACGCTGTATCCCCTGGAAAACAGGTCCCCCGCGATAACGCGCATCTCATCCGGAGAACCGCCGGCCCCATGGATCAGGACGCAACAGGAAGCTTCATTTTCCTGCAGCATGAGAAATGACCTGTCTTTTTCAGGAACACCGGCATTACGCTCTATAAACATTCTGCTTTCATGAAAGAACTTTAAAAGATTCTTCCGCAGATCGAAATTGTCAGGCGCATCCTGAAGTCTCTGCTGTAATTCCCATATAGATTGATTTATTCTTTCAAGTGTCCTTGGCAATTGCCACCTGCCTTTGATCGAATTAAATGATCGCCTTTACTTTTCCGTTCCGCCGCAGACCCTTAGACATAATCCGCAGATAAGGCTGTTTATCTTCTCGCTTTTTGAAAATCTTCTCAGCTGGGCGGCGCATTTGTCCAGATCAAAGTCATTCGGGTCCTCTTTGATAGCCCCGACCGGGCAGACATCGATGCACCTTTTGCAGGAACCGCAACTTCCAGCATCGATACCCGCTCCCTGATCGGGCAAAGGCATATCTGTCAATATCGTCGCGTATCTCACCTGCGAACCATATTCAGCGCTGACAAGAAGATTGTTTCTTCCCATCCATCCTATACCGGCGAACCCCCCCACCTCTCTATGCGAAAGATGACCGAGCAACCGGTCCCAATCGAGGATCTGTGAAGCTGGAACAGGAATAGCCCTGTATCCCATATTCTGGCATTGCCTCGAAATGGCGAGAGCCGCTTGATCGAGAGCGAAATTCACCGTCCTGTAATGATAATAATAAGTCCACGTGGGAGCTGTCAGGACTGTGTCAAGGACGGGCGCGGAAAGTCTTATCCCGATTGAAACGGCGTATTTAAGGGATGAGGCTGTCTCGCGGATCGATTCATCGATAAGCAGGCCCTTATCATCGATCCTCGCGCTTGCCAGAATGTCGACCGACCCTGCTCCAGACCCTTTTTTCAATGCTGCCAGATTATCTTCAGCTTTATGTGAATTCATTTCTTTATCAACGGCAGATCAAAATACTGCTAGCTCGTCCTGTAATTCGGCGCTTCCTTGGTAATCATTATATCATGAGGATGGCTTTCGCGCAGCCCTGCCTGCGTTATCCTCACAAAACGTCCTTTATCCTTCAATTCGGCGATCTTCGCCACGCCGCAGTACCCCATCCCAGCCCTAAGACCTCCCATCAGCTGAAATACGTTACTTGCCAGGTTGCCTTTGTAAGAGACCCGGCCCTCTATCCCTTCCGCCACAAACTTGTTTTCCTCTGCCACATTCTCCTGAAAATATCTGTCGCTGCTTCCCTTTTTCATCGCTCCGATCGATCCCATCCCCCGATATACTTTGAAGCTTTTACCCTGGTGATATATGATCTCTCCAGGCGATTCTTCAGTCCCGGCAAACATGCTGCCTATCATTACGCTGTCGGCTCCCGCTGCCAGAGCTTTCGTTATATCACCGGAATATTTTATTCCTCCATCAGCGATCAGGGGTATACCGGCGCTCTTCGCCACGGCGGCACAATCCATTATCGCGGTGATCTGCGGGACTCCAATACCCGCTACTACCCTTGTAGTACATATCGCCCCGGGGCCGATTCCGACTTTTATCGCGTCGACGCCAAGTCTGACAAGGTCCCTCGCGGCTGCGGCCGTCGCGATATTTCCGGCGACAAGCTGGATCGATTTGAATTTTTTCCTAATCTTCGATACCGTATCAAGGACAGTCTTGGAATGACCGTGTGCCGTATCGACTACGATGACGTCCACGCATACGTCAACAAGAGCCTTGACCCTGGACATCGTATCGGCGCCCGTTCCTACAGCGGCTCCGACTCTCAGTCTTCCCTCACGGTCCTTGCAGGCATTCGGATAATCGATCTTTTTCTGCATATCCTTGACCGTGATCAGCCCCTTAAGACAATTCTTCCTGTCAACGACGGGAAGCTTTTCGATCCTGTTTTCGTGGAGGATCTTCATCGCCTCGTCCATCGTGATCCCTTCCGAGGCGGTTATCAGTTTCTTCGTCATGACCTTGCTTATCTCGACATCCTGACGGCCTATGAACCTCAGATCCCTGTTTGTCAGGATACCAACGAGGACATTCCTGCTGTTGACGACAGGCAACCCCGATATTTTATATTTATCCATCAGTTCTATCGCCTCACTGACAAGATGTTCCGGCGATATCGTCACTGGATCGGTGATCATCCCGCTTTCGCTTCTCTTTACCCGTTCTACATGCTCCGCCTGCATCTCTATTGGGAAATTTTTATGGATGATACCTATCCCTCCCTCCCTCGCGAGCGCTATGGCGAGAGCTGATTCAGTCACGGTATCCATCGCCGCAGAGACCACGGGGATATTCATCTTTATCTTGCGCGTGAGATCAGTCTTCAGATCGACTTTCTGCGGATGGACCTTCGATTTCGCAGGGATCAGGAGGACGTCATCGAAGGTAAGGCCTTCCTTTATTATTTTTCCTTCTTTCACCTGTTGCGAAAGAGCTTCAGGCTCCTTCTCCCCCCTTTCATTATCGATAATCCAGATTTCAGTTACTGCAACATACCCTCTGTAAATAAAACTGTCAAGATTGAACGCCTCTTATCGACCCTGTTCTTTACGCCTGTTTTTCCGGCCAGCCTTTTCTATCTATCGGGCGCATCGTCATTCGGCGATTCTTCCATACGGCAAGGGAATTGACTCCCGCCTCGGCAAGAAGTTCAAAGGCAAGGTCGAAATCGCGACCGACATCCGAAGGTCTATGGGCGTCCGATCCAAGTGTCACCGGAACATCGGCTTCGACGCATTTCCTGAGAAATTCAAAATCCGGGTATATCTTTCCCGCTCCGCGCCGAAGCCCGGCTGTATTGACTTCTATCGACATTCCCGCCCGCGCGAGCATCTCAGCGATAGATGAATAAAAGGGGGTCATCTCTGCGACCGGTCTGAAATCCTCTTTGATGATCGCGTCAGGATGAGCGAGGATATCGAAAAGTCCGCTATTGATCAATCGTCCCACGAGACCAAAATAGGCCGGGATGACCGCTTCGGGATCCATTTCAGCATATTTTCCCCGCCCTGACATGCTTGTAAAATGCCAATCCCCGAGAAAATGCACCGATCCAAGAACATAGTCGAAAGGTGCGCTTTGAAGGAGTCTCCCTGTCTTATCCTCCAGACCGGGGAAGTAGTCGGCTTCGATCCCCAGCCGGATCGTCATAATTCCACTGTATTTGCGGGAAAGGTCTCTGACAATCCTGACGTAGTCGGGTAGTCTTTCTTCCACCATGGCATGGTATGGATCGGGAGCTGTAACGAGTGGAAGATGCGCGCTGAATCCTATCTCGAAGATATTCCTTTCTATGGCAGCAAGCACATAATCCTCAAGAGGCCCCTCGGCATGTCCACAGAATTCTCCATGCATATGATAATCGAACATACCGGCAGGATACACGATATCCCTGGCGCCGGCAAGAATATCGTGGACCGTAGAAATCCCCACCCGAAGATGAGATCTTTTGCTAAAGAAACCTCCACTCTGTCCGAATAAATGTCACAGGACAGGGAGTTGAGAATGCGTGATGAGAAAATTCTGATATACAGCCATAACAGAGCTATGGTCGACCTGATCGGGAAGCGGCTTGGAGCAGGCGAGAATCAGCCCTATACCGCCCAGACTCCCGGTGAAGCAGGACAGCTGCTCGAAAGCGAGATATTCGATGTCTTCATTCTCGCCGGGGAGCTCGACCTCGACAATGTCCTTGAACTCCTCGATCTTGCCAATAGGCTCGAACATGTGCCGTCTACGATCATCATCGAGATAGACGCCAGTCGATCGACGCTTCGCCAGGCTCTGAATTCGGGGTGTTCCTATTTCGTCGACAGCATAGATGAGATCGAGCGGATAGATGAGATAACTTCTTTTCTTCTAAGAGAGAACCGGGAATTGATAAAACGGAATTCGCCATTGAAAGTCAAACGGCTTTCTTCCCCTCGTGAAGGGATTCCCGCCGGGAAAGACCTTTCCAGAAGGGAAAACGAGATCCTTCATACGATGCTGCGGGGATTCAACAACAGGGAGATAGCGGAAGAACTGGAGATCAGCGAAAAGACGGTCAAAAATCACCTGTGGAAGATATACAGAAAATTCGGGGTCGATAACAGGACTCAACTTTTTCACAACCTGCTGAAATCCTGCCCGTGCATGAACCTCACCGCTGGTTCCGGGAAAGAAAAGACTCAGCCTGCCATTATGATCACTTCCGGGTGAATCACCGCGACCTTTCCGCTCCTTTCTTATATACAGGTCTTTCAGCAGATTCTCGGAAGCAGGTCACCGTAGGGAATATCGACGACCCTTTCTCCCCCCAGTAAAGTCTTCATGATGACATGCCCTCCGGGAGACATCCTGACAGATCCGATTACCGCCGCATCCTTCCCAAGCGGGTGCCTCCTCATCCTGTCGAGTACTTCACCGGCATGACCGGGATCGACGATTGTGACGAACTTGCCCTCGTTCGCGATGTGCAGAGGCTCGTATCCCATAAGTTCGCAGCCCTTTCGGACGGCATCCCTCAGAGGAATCGACGCTTCTTCGATCTCTATACATACATCTGAATCTTCGGCAATCTCGTTGAGCACTGCCGCAAGACCTCCCCTCGTCGCGTCGCGCATCACCCTTATCCCATCTGTCTCTTTCAGAAGAGGGACTATCAAAGTCGACAGTGGAGCAGTGTCACTTTCAAGGGCGCTACCGAAATCGAGGTTTTCGCGCATGCTCAGGATGGCAAGTCCGTGATCGCCGATAGTCCCGTTGATTATCACTACATCCCCCGGTCTGGCTGAAGCCGATGAGAGTCCGATCCCGTCCGGGATATTGCCGATGCCGGCAGTATTGATGAATATCCCGTCAACTTTGCCTTTTTCAACGACTTTTGTATCTCCAGTTATGACCGATATCCCGGCTTCTTCAGACGTCATTCTTATAGAATCGACTATTCTGCCGAGATCAGCCATCGCGAACCCCTCCTCTATTATGAAAGAGAGTGATATAGCCAGGGGAACGGCTCCACAGACAGCCAGGTCGTTCACCGTCCCGCAGACGGCGAGGTGACCGATATCTCCCCCGGGGAAAAATACCGGATCGATCACGAAAGAATCGGTGGTAAACGCTATCTTTCCTGGAAAAGACTCTATTATCGCGCTGTCTTGGAGAGGCAGATCGTTTTTCACCCCAAGCCTCTCGAGGATGAAACGTACCAGTTCCTTCATGAGGATCCCTCCGCCGCCATGAGCCAGAAGGATCTTTTCGCCATTACTGCCTGTCATTGCCTTGCCAACTCCCTTCATGATACCGGGAACGGACCGGTTCCGCCACATCCCGGGGTCAGATCATTCCCTTTATTATTTTTGCAACGCCGGCCTGTACCTGCCCTAGGGATATTCCCCCGTCGTTCGGAGGAACGATCCTGTGCTGATAGAAGACCGGGGGTATTCCGTCCGCCAGTCTTGATATTCTCTCGCACAGATATCTATTCTGGAATACTCCCCCCGACAGGACGACCTTTCCGCATTGAGTTTTCTTACAGAGATTGTATGAAAGATCGACCACGAGACGCGCCACAGAATTATGAAACACCGCGGCGATCTCCTGGCGGCTTTTTCCTCCCCTGAGATCCTCGATGATTCCTTTTATCACCGGGGATGGATCTATCCTGACCGGATCGCCCGATGTAGTATCGAAAGTATAATGCCGCTCGGTCGTACCAGCGTTGAGAGCAAGTTCCTCCAGTCTTACAGCCGCTTCAGCCTCATAGCTGACCCTGTGTCCACAATTGAGCAGCGACGCCACGGCGTCGAAAAGACGGCCGATGCTGGAAGTTTCGATCGAATTGATCCCGCGTTCGGCCATCTGAAGGATCTCCCGGGCCGGTAGCCTTTCAAGAGGCAGAAATTCACCGGCTCGATCGAGAAGATCACAACCATAAAGACATCGTAGATACATGAGGGCCATTCTCCATGGTTCTCGCACGGCCGCGGCCCCTCCGGGAAGGGGAATATATCCCAGGTGCGCGAGCCTGGTAAAATCGTGGTGCCGGGCGAGGATGAATTCTCCCCCCCAGAGCTTTCCATCAGTCCCATATCCGGTTCCGTCGAAAGAGACCCCGATAACCGGTTCGTCAATACCATGTTCGACCATCACGCTCACGGCGTGCGCGTGGTGATGTTGCACCTTTATCACAGTTGGATAACCCAGTTCCGAGGCAAATCTCGTCGTAAAATAATCGGGATGCATGTCGCAGACCGCGATCTCCGGTTTGATTCCGAGGATCCTGGTGAAAGATTCGAACTCTGCCCTGTAGTTAAGCTGCCCCCTGAGGTCGCCCAGGTCTCCGAGATGAGATGAAACGAAAGCCATTTCAGCCCGAGTCAGGGTAAATGTCCCCTTTTCCTGCCCCCCCGTACCGAGGATCGATCTCGATACCAGTTGCGGAAGTCTTATCGGCTCCGGAACATACCCCCGCGCTCTTCGTATCGGGACAGCGGCCCCCGAAGGAACGAAAAAGATCGAATCGTCGCATTTATGGGCTATCTTTCTGTCATTTATCAGCGCAGCGTCGGCGATCGACCCAAGTATATCTTCAAGTTCGTCTTCCGTCGAGATGAGCGGTTCATCTGAAAAGTTGGCAGAGGTCATTATCAGCAGGTCGAGACCATCGATCAGAAGATGATGGACCGGAGTGTAGGGCAGAAAAGCACCCAGATATCCGTTGCCGGGAGCTATATTTTCGGGAAGCCCTCCTCCGGATTTTCTCAGGATCACGATCGGAGCTTCTGATGAAACAAGAAGTCGAGCCTCCCGCTCCCCCACAACGCAGAATTCCCTTACTGTTTCCAGATCCCTGAACATAAGCGCGAATGGCTTTACCGGCCTTCTTTTTCGTTGCCGCAGCAGATCGACAGCTTTACCGTCGGTCGCGAGACAGGCAAGGTGATACCCCCCGAGCCCCTTTACCGCCAGAATGCCTCCCGCGGCAATTATCTTTCTCGCTCCGTCTATCGGATCGTCATCTATTGCTTCGCCCCTGTCATCTATCAACAAGAGCTTCGGTCCGCATCCGGGGCACGATACAGGCTCTGCATGGAATCTCCTGTCGGAAGGATCTGTATACTCCCCCCTGCAGTGGGCGTCCATCTCAAAATCGCTCATAGTTGTAAGAGGTCTGTCATAAGGCAATCCCTCGATGATCGTAAATCTCGGTCCGCAATTCGTGCAGTTGATGAATGGATACCTGTAACGCCTGTCCCTTGGATCTCTCATCTCGGCGAGGCAGTCTCCGCAGACCGCCGCGTCGACGGGAAAGATCGTATCGGAATCGCCCGATTCCTCGCTCTCAAGGATAACGAATTCCCTGTCCCCCACCGGTTCAACAATTTCGATATCGACAGAATCGAGCCTGGCCAGAGGCGGCGGATGTTCCGTGAGAGAAGTACCGAAATGGTCTATAGCTCCCGGTTCCCCCTCTATCTCTATGATGACTCCACTATTCGTATTCCTTACTGTTCCAGTCACCCCGGCCTCGGCGGCAAAACGGAAGACCGACGGACGGAATCCCACTCCCTGCACGCGCCCCCTTACAGTCAGTCTTAATCTTTCTATTGCGGTTCTCACCCTGATACTTTTATTGATTTCTTTCCATCTCATGTCAACAGGCTCCAAACCATTGTGTAATCAGGCCTTACATAACAGCAAATCTCAAGGTGAAAATCTGCTCCATCCAGCGGCCATCATCATAATAGCCGCCCGTAACCCGGACGGCTATTAATATTTGATCCTTCTTTCTTCAACCACGTCTGATCTGATATCTACCACTGACCGGTCTCAAGATATTCATTGATAGCCATAGCGGCGAGCCTGCCCTGGCCCATCGCGAGAATCACCGTCGCAGCCCCCAGCACAATATCTCCTCCGGCAAATACTCCTTTTTTACTCGTCTTCATCGTGACTTCATCCGCGATTATGTTCCCCCACCTGTTAGTCTCGATATCGGGAGTAGTATCCGGAATAAGAGGGTTTGAGGAATTCCCGATCGATACTATCACCGTATCGACATCGATCGTGAACTCGCTGTTCTCGATCGGTACCGGGCGGCGTCTTCCCGAATCATCCGGTTCGCCCAGTTCCATCTTGATGCATTCGACCTGCCTGATCCATCCCTTGTCATCTCCGATCAACCTGATCGGGTTCTGTAAAAGCAGGAATTGCACGCCTTCCTCTTCGGCATGGTGGACTTCCTCGACCCTGGCTGGCATCTCCGCTTTCGATCTGCGATATACCAGATAGACGTTCTCCGCCCCAAGCCTCAAAGCTGTCCTGGCCGAATCCATCGCCACATTGCCTCCTCCGAAGACAGCGACATTCTTCGACCTGGCAATAGGCGTATCCGTCTCGGGAAAGGAATATGCCTTCATCAGGTTCGCCCTGGTAAGAAATTCATTCGCTGAATAGACTCCGTTCAGATTCTCGCCGTCGAGACGCATGAACATCGGCAGTCCCGCGCCGGTAGCCACGAATACGGCGTCATAATCCCCTTCGAGAAGCTCATCGATTGAAAATATCTTTCCAATGACCATGTTGTATTTCATCTCGACGCCCATAGCCTTAAGGTTCTCGACTTCCCTTTCAACTATCGCCTTGGGCAGACGAAATTCCGGGATACCATAGATAAGGACTCCACCCGGTTTGTGGAGTGCTTCAAACACAGTCACATCATGCCCTTCCCTCCGGACATCGGCAGCCACAGTCAGTCCGGCGGGGCCGGCACCGACGATAGCCACTTTCTTTCCGGTTGAAGGTTTGATCTCCGGTGTCTCCGGCTCGCAGTTTGCCATCTGGTAATCAGCGACAAACCGCTCGAGTTTACCTATCTGAACCGCTTCATTGACCGACTTGCGGCTTTTACCGACCACGCACCCCTTCTGACACTGTTCCTCCTGCGGACAGACACGGCCGCAGATCGCCGGCAGTATATTGGTCTCCTTGATCTTGTTGGCGGCACCCTCGAAATCACCGTCGGAGATCAATTGAATAAAGGCGGGAATATCGATCTCGACGGGGCATCCCGCCACGCAGGGCGCCGTCTTGCACTGAAGACATCTGCTTGCTTCTATTTTTGCCTGTTCCTCGGTAAATCCAAACGGTACCTCCGCGACATTCCTGACCCGGTCCCCAGGAGCCTGCTCGCGCATCGGTTGAGGAGGGATCTGCAATCTTTCTTTCGGTGTCAGTTTTTTATCTTCCATATTTCACGCGGCCCCCGACAAGCCGTTTCCTCCTTTATTCAGACTTGCATCTCTCCATCGATTCTTTTTCCTGCTGGCAGTACATTCGCTGTCTCTGCATCATCTCTTCATAATCTACTTCATGCCCGTCAAATTCCGGGCCGTCGACGCAAACGAACTTCATCTTGCCAGCTACGCTTACGCGGCAAGCTCCGCACATCCCCGTTCCATCCACCATGATCGTATTAAGACTGACAAGTGTCGGTATCGCGTGTTTTTTCGTGAGCAGGGAGACGAATTTCATCATGATCGGAGGTCCAACGGCGACGACAAGGTCGACTTTCAGTCCCTCATCGATCAATTTCTGCAACGCGTCGGTGACAAGACCCTTCATTCCGTAAGATCCGTCGTCGGTCGTTATTATTATCCTGTCGCTGGCCGCGCGCATCTGTTTTTCCATGATGACGAGCTCTTTCGTCCTGCCTCCAAGTATCGCGATCAGCTGATTCCCCGCTTCTTTCATGCTCTGAGCTATCGGATGGGCGGGAGCGATCCCTACTCCGCCTCCTATGACGACGACCGTACCGACCTTTTCAATATGAGTCGGACGTCCCAGCGGGCCGACAAGATCGAGGAGTTCTTCTCCGGGTTCCAGCATTGAAAGTATTTTAGTGGTCTTTCCAACAATCTGGACAACCAGTTCGATCCAACCTTCGCGCGGATCCGCGTCTGCTATCGTCAGGGGGATCCTTTCCCCTTCCTCCGTTACGCGCAGAATAATGAACTGTCCCGCTGAACGTTTTTTCGCGATGTTGGCAGCTTCGACCTTCATGGAGAAGACCTCTGAAGTAATAAACTCTTTTTCAAGGATCCTGTTCATAGACAACCTTTCATGCTTTTTTCAGGTACCGGACAATTCCGGTCATTGGATTCAGACTCGATTATGAATTCGTCTACCAGGGTTGAAGACAACGGCGGTAGATCGGAAACCGGCAAAAAATCAGTTTATACTTCTATCAGATAGAGACCGATAAAACAAGAAGTTTTTACAGGTGTAAAACAACTTCAGTCTTCATATATGACACTGTGAAGCGACTCGCGGCGATTATCAACCACCTTCCGGATAATGGGAAAATCAGATCTCACCGCACTCCGCGGCGCATAAACCGCGCCCCGCTCACTACAAGGCTTTCGACCCCCAGCTCGGTTTCGACCCTCCCGCGGATATGAAACGGTCCCCGTCCCCGGACAAGCTCTTTAGCAGTCCTCCTGTAGACCTCCGGAAAAAAAACAGCCTCAAATCTTCCCCACCTGTCAGAAAATGTCACAAAGATCATCTCCGATCCTTCATCGGCGGTCCTTGTCGCCTTCGCGGTGACTTTCCATCCTACTATATCGACCTCGCGCCCTTCCATCCGCGCCAGGGAAGTCGACTTTACCAGGCGATGCCGCGCGGCAAGCGGCGATATCAAATCATCGAATATGTCCAGAGGATGGCCGCTGACGCACAGGTCAAGGATATCCCTTTCCGCCTCGAGACTCTTTTGAAGGTCATAATCGGGGATCTCGGGGATCCCTGATGCCAGTATCCGCATTACGACCGAGCGCGGGGCGGGGGCAGAGTCCCGCGGCGAAGGCTGCTCCTCGCAGGCATTCAGAAGACGCATCTGCCACATCAGTTCAGGACGCGAAGCCCCGAATGAAATCATCGCTCCGCACCGGATCAGCGATACTGTCTCCGCCCGTGAAGGCCCGACCCTGACGAGAAGATCCTCAAGTGAGACAAAAGAAGATATTTCAGCTTCCTCGACGATCTTCTCCGCCGTACTCCTCCTCAGGCCCTTGATCTGCATCAACCCTATCCTCAGGACACCATCTTTTCCATGATGCCTTATCCCGCTTTCGTTGACGCAGGGAGGAAGCACTTTCAATCCGAGCCTTTTCGCTTCCTCAAGATATTCTTCGTGCGAGTAGTACCCGCCGCCGTTCGATATCACCGCCGCCATGAACTCGGCCGGATAGTGCGCCTTCCACCAGGCGCTTTCAAACGATTCGAGGGCGAACGATGCCGAGTGCGCCTTGCAGAAAGCGTATCCGGCAAAGGCCGCTATCCGCCGGAATATATCATCGGCCACCCCGGGGGGAATGCCGCGCCCGAGCGCTCCCCCGATGAAGGAATCGCGGTACCCGGCAATCGTCTCCTCGTCGAGGTTCTTGAACGACATGCACCTGCGCAGACCGTCGGCCTCCGCGTAACTCATTCCGGCTACATTGACGGCGATCTTTATGACCTGTTCCTGGTAGATCAGGCACCCAAAGGTGTCGGCAAGGACTTCAGCGACCGCCGGATGCATCTCCGGAACCGGCTCGATCCCAAGTTGCCTGTGCAGATAGCTTTTCTTGCCTCCATGGCTCGATACGCCCGGGCGTATGATCGATGAAAGGGCTGTGAGGACCTCGAAATCGTCGCAGCGCGCCTGCCGCAGAAGCTGCATCATTATTGGAGATTCTATATAAAAACATCCCTGCGTCCTGCCCTCCCGAACGATCTTCCTGGCGGCAGGATCATCGAGGTAATCGATCCTTTCCCTGTGAAGAGGCCTCCCCTCGTTCACTGATGCCATCGCGGCCGTCTCGGCGATCACGGCAAGCCCCTTCTGCCCGATGATATCGATTTTGACAAGTCCGGCCGCCTCTATATCGTACATCGACCATTGAGTGATCTCATACCCCTTATCGCCTCTCTGAAGAGGGACGAGGGAGGTGATCGGCTCGGGTGAGATCACGAGACCGCACGGATGAGTCGCCATATGCCTGGGAAAACCTCCGATCCGCCTGGCAATCGGAAGAAGGGTCCGAAGAGGTTCCAACGCGGGGTCGAGACCGGCAGCGGCGGGCGAAGCCGCCGGTAGCAGGTCGAGTTTGTCTATCGCCGCGTAGAACGGGATCCGTCTTATGAAAGGAGCTACTTCCCCTTCCGGAATACCGAGGGCTTTGGCCGTCTCGCGCAGGGCTGCGCGGGCGCGCAGCGTGCTGAAAGTGCCGATCATCGCCACCCTTTCGCTTCCGTATCTGCGGAATATATATTCGAGCACCTTCTCACGGTCCCCAGTGGCAAAATCTATATCGAAATCGGGAAGCTGTTCCCTCTCGGGATTGAGGAATCTCTCGAAAAACATGTTGTGGCGCAACGGGTTGACATCTGTTATGCGAAGGCTGTACGAGACGAGGCTGTTCCCCGCCGACCCGCGGCCGACCGAAGATATCCCCCTGCCGCGGGCAAACCTTACGATATCCCAGCAGATAAGGAAATAGTCGGCAAGCCCCTTCCCTCCAATCACGGAGAGTTCGTGATCGAGAGTCTCTCTGGCCCTTTCTGTCTCCGCCGGCCCTGCCCGTCCGCCGAGCCGTTCGGCGAGCCCCCTCGATGCTATACGCCTGAGATATGAAGAGGCGCTTTCTCCGGGAGGTACCGAAAACCTCGGCAGCCGTCGGCGGCCGAGCCCTGGATCGGCCGTGCAGTCGCGGGCTATTCTCCCCGCTTCATCGAACGATTCCCTGTCATCGGCGAAAGTCCTTCGCACCCTTTCCGCCGCGCGGAAAAAAGCTCCCGGCGGCGCCACTTCGCCGGCATCGAGCCTGCCGACTGTCGTTCCGGTCCTTATCGCGGTAAGCACGCGGTGGATGGAATGATCCCGGGGGCCGACGAAATATATTCCTCCAGCAGCAACCGTTCTGACCCCGGACCTTTGCGCCATACCCCTTAGCCGCCACCTTATCCTGTCGTAATCGATCCCCTCGGCTACGGGAAGGGGCACACGCAGGTTTTCACGGTCTCGCATCGTCGAGACGGTCTTCCCGTCGCCGCAAAGAAGATAAAGATCGTCTGAAAGGGAGCTGATCCGGCCGGTGAAGGAAAAATCGTCATCGAGCCGTCGGGCTGTCACGAGCCTGCATATCTCCGAGTATCCATCGTTGTTGCGCGCCAGAGCAACCGCGTACCTTCCTCCGCTCCCGGTTATCATGGCACCGTATATCGGCCTTATCCCAACCTTCCGGCAGGCCTTTTCAAAGGGTACGACAGCGCACATATTGTCAGTATCGGTCAGAGCGAGCGCTCTCATCCCACAGGCGGCGGCTGCCCCGGCAAGTTCCTCCACGGTCGCTGTTCCCGATAGCAGCGAGAAATTGGAGTGCAGGTGCAGATGAGTAAATTCCTCCTTCATATCGGACGATCCTTTCATTCACGCGGTGAAATCCGCTGCCTTTCCTGTCAGGGATCGATCGCCTGCCTCGATCGCCCTCCCGAATACCGGCGCGACCCCTTCGGGAAAGCTGCCGCGAAGAGTGTCGAGGACGGAGAGTATCTTCCTTCGTTTTTCGGTAACCGTAGATCTTTCATAAAAAAGCCCGATCTGAAGAGGTTCGGGGCCGTACCCTGGAACAGCTATCGAGACCCACCGGAGGCGCACCCTCCTGACAAAAAGGCGGTCAAAGATCGCGCGGGCCGAATCGAAAACGCGAAGATCATCGGATGTCTCGCCCTCCAGCCGCCTGACTCCCGATGCCACGACGGAATCGGCATAGCGGATATCTACCCTGACCGACCGGGCGAGCGACCTTTCCGACCTGAGGCTCTCCCCGAGTCTTTCCGACAGCCGGTAAAGTGCCGCCATAATCGCTCCGGTATCTGTAAGATCGGGCTGCAACAGCTGCTCGGCCCTGAACCTTTCGTCCTCCCTCTTTCCCCTCCTGACCCTGCTGGGATCCTCGCCGGCCGCCCCGCGATAGAGCCTGACACCCCACCGGCCAAAACAGAGGGAAAAAAGCTCTTCGGGAAAACGCAGGATATCTCCCACCCTGAATATCCCGAGTTCGCGCAAAACCGGTATATCTTTCGCCGCGACGATCGGGAACCGTCCGATATCCACCGGCGCGAGGAACCTTCGTTCGCATCCGGGGTATACATCTATCATATTCGCCCGCTTAGCGCTTCGCGACGCTACATGGCTGACAAGCCTGCTCGACGCTATCCCGAGCGATATATCAAGCCCGGTATCGGCGAAGACCTCCCTCCTTATCCTGCTACCCATATCGAGCGCATCGCCGAATACGCGTGCGCACCCCGTATAATCGAGATATCCCTCGTCGAGGGATACGACTTCGACAACGGGGCTGTACCGTTCCAGAACGCCGAATATACCTTTCGACACTTTGCCGAAGAACCTCCAGTCGGGCGGAAGGAACCGCCCCGCAGAACAGAGCCTCTTCGCCTCCGCGACGCTCATCCCCCTTTCGACGCCTTCACCCCTCGCCTCGTACGAAGCAGAGAGGACGATACCGCGCGGCGCGGGACCTGATATGATCACGGGCCTTCCCTTCAGCTGCGGATCGCGCAGCCTCATAGCCGAAGCATAGAAATCATCCGTATTTATATGGAATATCTGCCGCGGCATCGATCAGCCCCCACAGCCGCCTGGCCGCTCCCCTGCCTGCTTCTTCTCCCGCGCTGGCCGCGATCGAGGAGGATCGGGACGCACATGAGGCGGCGATATCAAAGCCTTCGCCTTACGCCTATAACCAGTCCCAGCAGGTCTTCCTCCGCCTGGCCGTCCCACCGGCAGAGGGTCTCCACTCTTCCGCGACGGATCAGCGCCAGCTCTCCTTTTTTCGGCCTGCGTCCCGTTTCCAGAAGGAGACAATCACCCTCGCGCACCTCTTCGCGGCTGTTTGACGAAAGGATCATATCGACCCTCCGGTAGACAAGCGCCATATTCTCTCTTACCGTCTCCCGCGTCGAAAGGCCTTTCATATCAACCCTGCCTGTAATCGCGGATAAGCCCCGTCACCCGTCCCATTATCTCCACTCTCGAGGCGGAAAGGACGATATCATCCATATCAGGATTGGAAGGTCTCAGCGTTACCACGGCGCCGCGCTGATAGAATCTCTTCACGGTCGCCTCGCTTCCATCTATCAGAGCGACGGCAAGCGTTCCGTTGCTGACCCTCTCTACCTTTTCCACGATTATCATATCGCCGTCGAGTATCCCGTCGCCAGTCATCGAAAGCCCCCTGACCCTCAGCGCAAAGGTCTCCGCCCTGCCTGCAAGACCGGGAGGGAGGGCAACTGTCTCGGGAACCTCAAGCGCTTCTATCGGTGAACCGGCGGCGACAGTCCCGGCAAGCATCACTTCGGTCGAAGAACCCTGCCTTTTTTTGCTGACAACCGGCTCTATCGACCTCGCCCTGTTAGATCCGCGCATGAGCATCCCCTTGGCGGAAAGGTTGGAAAGGTGCTCGTGGACCGTACTGACCGCCGAGAGTCCGAAATGAGCCGCTATCTCTTCGAGCGACGGGGCGTAGCCATTTTCTCCCTGGAACGCCTCTATAAAATCGAGTATCTCCTTCTGACGTCTTGTAAGGTAGACCATATTCCCTCCTGTAAAACCCCGCCTGGACATCTTTCCCGGGGATGAAAGCGGCTATGCGCCGCCATCCCCCGGGGAGCTTATTCATATAATACCGAAAAAAAACCGAAAGTAAAGAAGAAAAAGAAAACTCCTGAAAAAACCCATCCCGGCCCACTACCATTTATGCCGGTCGTTACCTTTAATGAGGTTGAGGAATTCCATACGGGTCTTAGGATCGCTGCGAAAGGCGCCGAGCATCGAACTCGTTATTATAAGGGCATCGCGTTTTCTGACGCCTCTCATCGCCATGCAGAGATGCACCGCCTCGATCGTTACGGCGACTCCGTAAGGCTTCAGATGTTCCATCAGCGTCTTCGCGATCTGGTTGGTAAGCCGCTCCTGCACCTGCAGCCTCATCGAAAAGACCTCTACGATCCTCGGAATCTTTGAAAGGCCGATTATCCTGCCTTTCGGAATATAGGCCACGTGGCATTTGCCGAAGAAAGGAAGCATGTGATGTTCACAGAGACTGTACAGACTTATATCCCTGGCGATAATCATCTCGTCATGCTCTTCCTCGAAGACGGAGCTTCCCATGATCTTTCCGATATCCTCATGATAGCCACTCGTCAGAAATTTAAGCGATTCACTTACTCTCTCCGGCGTCCTCTTCAATCCCTCTCTTTCGGGGTCTTCACCTATGGATCTCAGTATTCCGCGAACGTATTCTTCCATCATATTACTCCCGCAAGGTTATTCGTTACTGCCGCGATCGTCCGCATAGTATCACGTTACCGCTGATTTTTCAAAGGTCGCGGGAACCTTTTTAGAATAAAATTCCCGGGAGCGCCCAATCGGCTGATGCTGCAGGAGATATGAAAAGTACCATAACGCTTGATCGGAGAGTCAGCGATCTGCCTGATAAATAAAGAGAGCGCCGCTTCCGGCGCTCTCCAGCATACGTTTTCTGACAAGGGCTTTTCGTTTATCGCCTAAGCGGCATGCCTCTTCGGAGCCTTGAGCAGAAGCCCGATGACGGCAGCCACCAGGCAGGAGATTCCCGCCACAAGGAATGGAGTCATCCACGCGCTTACATCTCCACCCTTCGCGGCATCCTTGAAATACCCGGCGATCTGCGGACCTGCTATTCCCGCCACACCGTACGCGAGGAATACCCATCCATAGTTCGTGCCCACATTCTTGTTTCCGAAGAAATCGGCAGTGGCGGCCGGGAAGAGCGCGAAATTCCCGCCGAAATTGAATCCTATGATACATGCTCCCAGTATCAGGCCGATCCGGGAGTGACCCATCTTGAAGAAAAGGAGCATAATGATCCCCTGGAAGAGGCACATCATGAAAAGAGCGATTTTGCGCCCGATCTTGTCCGATACCGTCCCCCAGACGATCCTTCCCAGGCCATTAAGGATCGCGTACCACGCCATCGCCGTACCGGCTATCATGCCGGCGACCTTGGCATCGGTCGCCGCTCCCGAAGCCTGAAGCGCGTCTACTCCAAAGAGCCTGATGCAGTAGATGACCATAAGTCCCGCGAGGCCCGATCCAACGAACATAAGCCAGATAAAATAGAATTGGGGAGTCTTCAGCATCTCACCGCTGGTTAGTTCGACGGCGCCTGTAGCTTTAGCGGTACTTCCCGCCGCCGGCGGTTCCCACCCCTGCGGCCTGTATCCTTCCGGGGGATTCTTCATGACGATACTCCCGAGAAGCACAAAGATTAAGAAGACTACTCCATATATGAAGAAAACGCTCTGCACGCCCGGAAGCCCGAAAAGACTTGTCGTATTGAGGAGCCCACCGAACCATGATCCGGCAAGCTTGACCCACAGAGTCGCGCCGAACCCGAATCCGGCGACAGCAAGACCCGCGATCATTCCCTTTTTGTCGGGAAACCACTTTACTCCGACAGCGATCGGTACGACATACGCGAGACCTATTCCCGCTCCGCCGATGATCCCGATACAGAGAAGCTGCATTATGAAGCTGCTTCCAAGAAATCCGCCAAGTATATACCCCAGCCCGAGAACGATCCCGCCCGCGACGGCTATCGGCCTTGGGCCAAGCTTCGCCTGGAGCCTGCCCGCTATGACCATGACTACCGCAAAGGTAGCAAGGCCGGCGGAAAATACCCAGGCTGCCTGCTGGGCGCTGAACCGGTAGATACCGTCAGCAGCGGTGATCTGCTTTGTAAAGACGCTCCACGCGTAGATCGCGCCGAGACAGAGCTGAATCAGTACGGCGCCGATGACTACCAGCCATCGGTTCATCACCTTCTCGTCACTCATTCATTCCCTCCTCAAAATAGGTTACGCTTCTCAATATCACCACTGTGGAAATAAGTCAATCTCAATTTACCCGCTCCCTCATACTCACTTACAGCTTTAATGAGACCGGCGAGCGATCGGGACATGATTCATTTTTCCGGCAGATATCGCATCGGGGAGCTTATGGAGAATCCCGGTATGAAAGGAGCTGGTCGATGATCCTTATCAGATCCGCGCTCTCAAAAGGTTTCTGAAGAAGGTTTACTCCCGGGACCAAAAGCGTATCACCTTCCTCCTCTTCCTGAAAATATCCAGAGATGAAAAGTTCCCTGACAGTCTGTCTTGTCTTTTTAAGTTTTTTAACAAGGTCTATTCCATTCATCCCTGGCAGTACGATATCCGTTATCACAATATCTATCGCTTTTTCGTACGACCTGGACCTTTCAAAAGCCGAATCGGCATCAATCGCGGTCAATACCTTGTATCCTTGCCTTGTCAGTATTCTCTGGAGAAACTGGAGAACCGCCGGATCATCCTCAACGACAAGGAGAGTCGCATTCTCTACCTTATCCCGTCTATGGCGGCCAGGCGCATCCTTTTTTTCCGGCATCCCATCGACGGCGGGCAGAAATACGCTGAAGACCGCGCCCTCACCTACCTTGCTGTCGACGGTAACGAACCCCTTCATCTGTTTGACCATTCCGTATACGCTTGAAAGCCCCAGACCGGATCCTTTCTCTTTGGTTTTAGTCGTGAAAAACGGTTCGAATATCTTCTCCCTGCAGTCATCGGTCATTCCCGTCCCGGTATCGCTGATCCTGAGCCGTATGTATTCCCCGGGGCTTATCAGGACCCCGCCGGAGACAAACTGTTCGTCAGCAACGATCCTGTCGAGCAGGAATGTAAGAGTACCGCCCTCAGGCATCGCGTCGCGCGAGTTGATCGCCATATTGAGGATTATCTGTTCAAGAAAGGACGAATCTGCCAGTACGTATCCGCCGGAGACCTTGACCTCCAATGATATGATTATATCCTCCCGCAGGACCCTTTCGAGCATGCTTCTCGACCCATCGAGTAACGTTGCAAAATCAAGGACCTTCATGTGAACTGGTTGTTTTCTGCTGAAGGCGAGAAGCTGCTTCGTCAACTTCGCAGCGCTGAGACTTGCCGAACGGATCTCGTTTATCTCATTGCGCAGGGGATCCCCTTTCCCTATATCCATCAGAAGCAGTTCGACATTTCCATTTATCACTGTAAGCAGGTTGTTGAAATCATGGGCGATCCCCCCGCGAGGAGCCCGACTGCTTCCATCTTCCGGGCCTGCAGAAGATCGGCTTGAAGTTCCTTTCTCTCTGTTATATCTATAACCCCCGCGATCGCTCCGAGATATTCTCCATTATCACCGAGCATCGGATTCGTATCGAGCAATACAAAAAGGGATCCTCCATCCTTCTTCCTGAACCTGAATTCGTGCTGCTCCGGAATACCTTCTTTTCTCCTGTTGAGATTCTCGCTGCATTTTTCGATCTCTGATTCATCCATGAAAGAGAAGAGATGCATCCCTGTCATTTCGGATCTTTCGTACCCGAGCATCGCCGCCATGGCTGGATTGGCGTATGTGGTACGGGCATCGGCGTCGATCACCCATATCCCCTCGTGCAGCCCTTCGATCATCCGCCGGTGCATCTCTTCGCTCGAACGCAGTTCACTGAGAGCCTCCATCTTCTCCTGTTCCGCTCTATTTTTATCGATCGCTGCCCTGATCGCCTGCGGGAGTTTCCTGATATGCCGCGGAGTCTTTATTACATAATCGGCCGCTCCGAGTTTCATCGCCTCCACTGCTATCTCTTCAGACCCGGTCCCGGTGACGATTATGACAGGGATCGATGGATCGGTCTTATGGACGAGGGAAAGCACCTGCAGGCCCTCCCAACCGCTGATATTAAAATCGGTGAGGACAAGGTCGCATCTTCCCCGCGCCCATAACTTCTCGAATTCTGCTTTCGAAGAGGCTTCAAGAAGGGAGAATGAGTCTCCTTCAGATCGGAGCGCGTCCCTTACCAGTTCCCTGTCAAGCTTGTAGTCGTCAACGTAGATTATTCTTAGCTTATCGCTCATTCTACCTGCCCTATCCCAGCTTGATCTCCCCGGCAGAACCCGGGGATCTGTTTATCGTAGGCCCGACATTTAGAGATACCCAGTAATCCCCGACCATCCTGGCGACCTTGATAAAACCCTCGAACGATACAGGTTTGACAAGGTAACTGTTAGCTCCATTATCGTAGCTCATCTCCCTGTCCCCCTCCTCTTTCGAGGACGTAAGGATTATAACGGGGATCTTTTTAAGTTCACGCGTATTCTTGATCGTCTTGAGTACTTCATGCCCGTCTATTCCCGGCATCTTGAGATCGAGCAGTATGATGTCGGGCGTAAAGATCTCCTTGCCGGCATATTGCCCCTCACCATTAAGAAGGTCAAGAGCCTCCCTGCCATTTCTCGCCACTTCTATCCTGTTGATAAGCTTCGCGTCCCTGAAAGCGTTGAGCGTCAGCTCGATGTCCATCTTGTTGTCCTCTACCAGCAGTATATTGGCAGACTTGTGTTCCATCCTCAACCCTCCTCCTGTCCAACAGATTCCGGCAGCAGCGGAAAACGGATGATCACTCTGCTGCCTTCGCCCGGGACAGATTCTATATGGACCTTTCCACCATGCATCTCCACTGTCTTTCTCACTATCGCAAGGCCTATCCCGGTGCCTGGATATTCTTCCTGGTTATGAAGCCTCTGGAATACTTCGAAGACCCTGGCAAGATATTCCTTCTCGATACCTATCCCGTTATCGGCGATTGTCACTACAAGATCTGTTCCTTCCGTCTGATGAGTTATGCCGATTACGGGATCTACTCCCTGCCTGGTATAGGTCAGTGCGTTGACGAGGAGATTGATCAGGACCTGGACGAGGAATGACCTGTCGCCGCTGATCTTCGGAAATCCCTCCATTACTTTCAGTTCGGCTTTTTTTCACTCAGAAGGCTGTCAAGGTTGCCCGCTGCCTCGGCGATTATCTCCCCGAGATCGATATCTCTCATGTTCAGGGAAGTCCTTCCAAGCCTGGAATATCTCAAAAGCTCATCTATCAGCTCTCCCATCTGGACGCTGGCGGTAATGATGTTTTCCAGGTAATGCCTTCCATTCTCTTCGAGCAGGTCGAAATGTTTCTGCCTGAGCAGTTCCGCGAATCCGTTTATCGCCCGCAGAGGCGCCCTGAGATCGTGCGAGACGGAATATGTGAAAGCCTCCAGATCCTCGGTCCTCTCCAGCACGCGCCTTTCAAGAAGCCTGTTGAATTCCCTCAGCTCGATCTCCGCCTTCTTCTTGTCGGTCACATCCTCGTAGACCGCTGCAAGACGGTTCTCCGGCAACAGAAAGAACTTTATACGATATGCCCCGGTCAGTTCCTCTCCCGTGTATCGGAGGTCTTCGGTCGAATATGGTTCTCCAGTCCTGATGACTTCGAGGCAGGAGCCGGTGATTCCGGCGGATCTCGCGCCGGGCCATATCTCGCGGAGTTCCCGGCCTTTCCAGTCCGCCAGGTCTATGCCGGCGATCTTCTCCGCCTCGGCATTAGCCTGCAGCAGAAAGAACCCGTCCGGTTCCCTGAAAAGATAAATAAACATGCCCGATGGTATGAACCGGACAAGATCGTGGGACATCTGCATCGACTGGTTGAGCTGTCGCTCGGTGTTCTTCTGTTTTGTAAGATCGTCGTAAACAGCTACGATACGGCCGTTAGGAAGCTTATATACGTAGTTGTCGACCCAGAGCGAGACATTATCATCATTGTACGCGGCAACAGGGTGATGTTCAGGTTCGCCAGTCCTCCAAACGCGCCGGAAGACATCAAAAAGTCCCAGGGCCTTTACACCCACGAAGGCCTCGCTCACCGGTCTTCCGATTACATCGCTCTTCTTTGTATTGGTGATCCTCAACCCGGAGTCGTTGATATCGCGAATGATGAAGTCCGCCCCATCATCGACAGCATCGTAAATGGCGATACCGCTGTTCATCTTGTCGAACATTTCCCTGAATATTGTCGCGCTGTCTGGCATAAGCAACCTCCACAGCCCGGGTGGCGAAAAACAGAACAGCAGACATCTGTTGGAAAATAATAGGACCGGCACTGCACACAGTATCTTCAGGCGGGAGTATATCAGTAATCGATAAGGGCGCGCAACTTTTATTTGCCGGACACAGACCCAGGTCACTGCCACGGACTGATATCGATTCCATGGCCACCGATGAATATAGTCCTTGAAAGAAGGGGTTCCATACAATTATATTGGAACCCCGTAATCGATTCAGCCCCATCATTATCAGGGTTGAAAAAAGAGGCGATTTGACAGGAGGTCGAACAATCTTTTCCTCAATAACAAAGCTCAAGGCGGAAATCAAAAAACAGGATATCCGGCTTATCGACCTTAAATTCACCGATTTTCTCGGTAAGTGGCATCACCTCACCGTCCCCGCGCGGAGCATGGATGAAAAGCTTTTCGCCGACGGACTGGGATTCGACGGATCGAACTTCGCCGGGTTGAAGACGATCGAGCTCGGAGACCTCTCTCTCGTTCCCGATATCTCCACCGGATTCCTGGATCCCTTCAGTGAAATACCTACTGTCTCATTCATCTGCAGCATCGTAGAAGCCGATTCGAAGAATCCCTTTCCAAGGGATCCCAGATATATAGCCCAGAAGTCGGCGGAATATATGAGGAAGACAGGTATCGCCGATCTTTCGATGTGGGGACCTGAATTTGAATATTATATCTTCGACGAGGTCCTTGTAAGCATGTCGCATATGAATTTTGGATATAAGATAATCCCTGGCGAGGGTGAAGATGCCGGCAAATTCGGATTGAAGACAAAAGGCGGCTATCACGCGATTCCACCCGAGGATGCCGTTGCGGGAATCAGAGACCGTACAATCACGCTGCTTGAAGATTCCGGTATCCCGGTGAATTATCATCACCATGAAGTCGGCGGACACGGCCAGGTCGAGATCGAGCTGAAATTCGCTCCACTGAAAAGGATGGGCGACATAGGGATGATGGTGAAATACTTCTCGAGGATGACTGCCCATTCTGAAGGAAAGATAGCTACTTATATGCCGAAACCACTTTTTAACGAAGCA
Organism: Candidatus Krumholzibacteriota bacterium; assembly: GCA_016932415.1. Taxonomy (NCBI): domain Bacteria; phylum Candidatus Krumholzibacteriota; species Candidatus Krumholzibacteriota bacterium. The sequence goes on along the minus strand of JAFGCX010000016.1, from coordinate 70,654 downwards.
GGCAATGGACTCCATTTTCATCAGCACCTTTTTAAAAAAGGAAAACCGCTTTTCTACAGCAAAAGCGGATACGCCGGTCTGAGCCAAACAGCGCTTCATTATATCGCCGGACTCCTCTATCACGCTCCCGCTCTCCTGGCCATAACCAATCCAAGCACAAACTCTTATAAACGCCTCGTGCCTGGATTCGAAGCGCCGGTAAACGCTTTCTTCTCCCTTGGAAACCGCAGCGCGGCGATAAGGATCCCGAAGTACGCCAGCACTCCCGAGTCGAAAAGGATCGAGTTCAGGCCGCCCGACGCCACATGCAATATCTACCTCGCAATGGCGGCGCAGCTTATGGCTGGACTCGACGGTATCAGGAAGAAAATGGATCCGGGCAGGCTCGGGTTCGGGCCGTTCGACATGAATGTCTTCGAACTCTCCGCGAAGGAAAGAAAAAAGATAAAACCGCTGCCCGGAAATCTGAGCGGCGCTCTTGACGCCCTCGCCAAGGACCACGATTTCCTTCTCGAGGGAGGAGTGTTCGATAAAACGATGATCGAGGACTGGATAGCGATGAAGATGGAGAAGGATGTCATGCCGGTGCGCAACCGCACGCACCCCCTCGAGGTCCAGCTTTATCTCGATTGTTAACAGGAAGCAAAGAAGGTATCGCATTGGGTGAACTCAGGAAAATGGAAGATCTCTCTCTGGAAGATTATCAGGCTATCGGCCTGAAAAGCGGACTCGAGATCCATCAGCAACTCGACACGGAGAAAAAGCTTTTCTGCCGCTGTCCGATCAAGCCGTACAGTGAAAAATTCGACGCCGAAATACTGCGCCATATGCGCCCCACCCTTTCCGAACTGGGTGAATATGACGGCACCGCCCTGATGGAGTTCAAAACCAAAAAAAACATCATCTACCAGATAAACAAAGAGACGGTATGCACGTACGAGATGGATGACACTCCTCCCTTCGAACTCAACAGGATGGCTCTCGATATCGCGATCGAAGTCACGATGCTTCTCGGCTGCAAGCTGGTGGGCGAGATCCATATAGCCCGCAAACAGTACCTTGACGGGTCAATACCGACAGGTTTTCAACGGACTACCATTCTCGGGATAGACGGATCGATACCATACGGAGACAGGCGGATAGGGATCATCCAGCTCGGGCTCGAGGAGGACGCCTGCAGGGAAGTCAGCGATATCGGCCATATGCGCACATACCGGACTGACAGGCTCGGGATCCCCCTGATCGAGACGGTGACTTATCCGGAGATGAGGACCCCTCGTGAAGTCGCGGACGTCGCCACGATACTGAGATATCTTGCGCGTTCGACGGGCAAGGTGAGGACTGGGATCGGCGCCGCGCGGCAGGATGTCAATGTCTCCGTAGACCGCGGACAGAGAGTCGAGATCAAGGGAGTCCCGAGGATCAAGGATATCCCGCTACTTGTACATAACGAGGCTTTCCGGCAAGTCGCGCTGATAGAGATTATGGATGAGCTCGCCGCCAGGGGAATAACACACTCGACCTTCAAAGCAAGTTCCACTGACGTCACAAAGATCCTCAAAAGTACGAAATATTATCCCGTCGCCGAGGCTGTCAAAAAAGGAATGGGAATACGGGCTGTGACTCTAAGGGGGTACCGGGGGATACTGTCGACCAGAACGCAGCCGGAAACTACCTTCTCGAAGGAGATCTCCGACAGGGTCCGTGTCATCGCCTGCCTCGATATCCTTCCCAATATCGCGCATTCAGACACCGAGGCCGAAACCTTCTCGAGTTCGGAGTGGATAAAGATCAAAAACAACGCGGCGGCAGGTGAAAAGGATGTTGTTATAGTCGTGTGGGGATCTGAGGATGATCTCGATACGGCAGTCAGGGAGATCATTATAAGAGCCCAGCAGGCTCTCGACGGCGTGCTCGATGAGACAAGGCAGGCATTGCCCAATGGGATCTCCGGGTTTGAAAGGGTCCTGCCGGGCCCCAACCGGATGTATCCCGACACTGATCTTCCTCCGATCGCCATAACGGAAGACCGGATCGAAAGGATCAAATCGATCCTCCCTCAGCTCCCATGGGAGCGCAGGGAAAAATATATCAAGTCGGGTTTGACAAAAGAAACAGCAGAAAGGATGAGTATTTCTCCGTTCAGGGATATATTCGACAATATTCAGAAAGGATCGGAATTCAGCGCGCAGGACCTCGCTTCATTCCTGCTCGACGGCATCAACCGGCTGAATAGAAAAAAGAGAATAGACAACCTGACTGATGGGCTTCTTAAGATGACGATATCTCTCGCCGGAAAAAAGGGACTTCGCCCGGAAGCGTTGCCGATCGTTCTTGAAAAGACCTGCGGAAGCGAAAAACTGCCCCCTGAAGAAGCTGTATCCGGATTCATACAGATGAGCGACAAGGTCCTGGCGCAAAAAGCCGGAGATTTTCTGCGTTCGTTTAAAATACCCGAAATAGACAGGACGAAGCTTGTCAATCATCTGATCGGAAGGCTCAAGGAAGAGTTCCCGGGACAGGCATCAGGGAAAAGATTCTTCGAGATTACAGACAGGTTCATCAAATAACGTCACTCCCCGCGGAGATTATCCGTTATCGAACCGGAAGAGAATGATCATTCCGTTTTGCTGACGTTGTTAAGATGCAGTTCCCCCGTGGCACTGAAGGTCAATCCCTTGATCTCTTTTCGAAACGCTCCAAGCTGATTCGTATGCGCTATCATAATCCAGGGATAGTTGGTGAAAAAGAGGTCGTCTGCCGCGTTGTAGAATTCCCATTGCTTTTTAAGGGATATTGTCGTTCGGGCCTGAAGTATGTTCGATTCGAACTCCTCGTCGACCCAGTGCACGTGGAACGGCGATCTCGTGTCGCCGAGCCCGAAAAGCATCGAATAGAAATCATCGGGATTTCTCGTATCGATATTCCACCCCGATATGATGAAATCGTAATCTTCGCTACCCATATATCGCTGGTATTCCTCCATCGATGAAGTAGGAACATAACTGATCTTCAGACCTGCTCCCTTCAAGTAGCCGGCGATCAACCTCGCCTGCGCGCTCGGCGTCGGGCAGTACGGTCTGGCGAAAGGCAGCCCTACCATCTTGAACGTCCTGCTGTCGTCGTCAAGGAATTTCTCTATTATTTCTTTCGCGATCCTGCTGTCATACGCGATCCTCGGAGGCCCCTCGCTTTTCCCTCCGATAACGGGAGGAAGCACCCCCCTGCAGGCGCTGGCCTCATTGAAATGGACATCCCTGATAATCTTGTCGGTGTGTATAAGCATGTTAAGAGCGCGCCTGAATTCTACGTTATCAAGTGGGGGATTATTAAGATTCATGTGAACAAAGCTTATATTGACACCTTCGAGAACGGAAAGTTCGATATCATCGACTCCCCTGAGCGAATCGGCGAGCGATGGCGGAATAATATCTATTACATCTATCTCGTCCTCCGCCATCATATCAAGAGCCTTCCAGGCCGGGGTCGAACAGTGGTATACGACCTCTTCGAGATCAGGCACCGATCCCCAGTACTGGTCGAACTTTTTCAATCTGATCATCGATTCGGGATCCCATGATTCTATCCTGAACGGCCCGGTACCCAACAGAATCCCATTCTCCTGCCTTTTCGTGATCGTATATGTTATCTGAGCGATAGTCTTGAGAAAACCGGCTCTTTTTTCCGTGAAGATGATCCTTACTTTGTACGGACCCGTTTTCTCTATCACTCCTTTGAACTGAGGCACTTCTCTGAAAGAAGCTACTACGTCCTCGGCGTCCATCAGCGAGCCATCGTGGAATTTTACTCCCTTGCGCAGCGTGAATTCCCATTCTTTTCCCCCGTTGTTCACCTGCCAGTCGGTGGCCAGGGCCGGTTCCAGCGTGAGATGATTTCCTCTTCCGCTGCTCACGAGGGCTTCATAGACATTGTCCATGAGGATCGATACAGATACGGATTCGGTTATATTCCGCGGGTCGCGCGATGTCGGGCTGCCCGATATCGCGACGTTGAGCGTCGAAGCTACCACTCCGGCTGTCATAAAGACACTGGAAAATACTGATAGAACAATAAGATAGAGAAATAGCATCAAAATATATCTCGTGTTGAATCTACTCAAAACATCCTCCAGTTAGTTTTAACGCTTCATTACCACTGTCTGCTGCTCCCTTTTCTTCGGGAAAAAGAGCCGTAACCTTTATTTATTTTTCCTTCCTATAACGATTTATTTCACTTATATTAGTCCCCGTAAAGCAGCGGCCCTGGATCAGAGATCCTGTTCTGTGATCTGCGGCGCAGGTTTTTAAGGACTACAATCCCCTAGCGAGGTGATCCTCTACTTGAGTTCGGATAAATACAAGGGGTACAGGGGCATAGCCCTCGAATGCCTCAAGGAACAAGGCGCGGGCGTATGGAGCGATGTCGAGATCGAATCTACCAGGGGCGATTTCAAGGGTATTATTCTCCCCAGGTCTGAGACTGCCGATGAAAATCATATCGTCCTTAAAATGAACACCGGTTATAATGTCGGCCTCGCCGTAGAGACTATCAGGTCGATCACCGAGCATGGCCGCAAGGAAGCTCATTACAAGATCCCCGAGAAGGAATTCCCCTATGATCCCGAGAAACCCAGCGTAAAGCTCCTTGGAACGGGAGGCACGATAGCATCGAGGCTCGACTACAGGACAGGAGCTGTCATCCCCGCTTTCTCTCCCGGAGAGCTGTACGGATCGGTCCCGGAACTGGCCGATATATGCAACCTCGAGACTGAAAAACTCTACGGGGTGTTCAGCGAGAACATGGGTCCTGAGCAATGGAAGGGAACTGCCGAAGCTATCGGAAAAGAGATCGCCAAGGGAACGAGTGGAGTCGTGATCGGGCATGGGACGGATACCATGCATCATACGGCGGCGATCCTCTCATTTATGGTCCAGGATTCCCCGGTACCGATAGTAATGGTCGGCTCCCAGCGCTCAAGCGATCGTCCGTCGAGCGATGCCGCGATAAACCTGATTAACGCCACACGAACGGCCGCTCACAGCGACTTCGCAGAGGTGATGGTCTGCATGTTCGGACCGACAAGCGATCAATACGGGCTTCTGCACCGTGGGACCCGCGTGAGGAAGATGCATTCCTCATACCGTTCCACATTCCGCACGATAGGCGACATCCCCCTCGCGATAGTGGAAAAAGACCGGTTTGTACCGCTCAGGGACGACTACAAGCGCCGCCGCGACGACAGAAACGTAAAGATCAATACGGCATTTGACGAGAGAGTCTCGATCCTCTACTACTATCCGAATATGAAACCCGATGTGCTCGAAGCGTTGATAGACAACGACTACAAGGGGATCATCATAGCGGGGACCGGCCTCGGTCACGTGAACAAACCTCTCTACCCCGCTCTTAAAAAAGCAGCCGACAGGGGAATCCATATCTACATGACGGTTCAGACACTATGGGGTTATGTTCAGATGTACGTCTACGACACCGGACGCGATATCATGGACCTCGGCGTCATCCCCGCCTCCAATATGCTTCCCGAAGTCGCCTACGTGAAACTTGGCTGGGCTCTCGGTCAGAGCCATGATCGTGAAGAGGTCAAAAAGATCATGCTCACGCCTGTCGCCGGTGAGATAACTGAGAGAGAACCCCACAACGGATACCTTATTTATCAGGGGGGTATCCCTGAAGTCGAGGAATTCATCAGCCAGTACAAGAAATAGTATGGTCAACTGATGGACAGCAAAGGCCCCGTAAATCTTTCGACTTCAAAAGTGATCTCCGAAACGTTGATCGTCTCATCGGCGAAGATCGGGATGAACCTTCTAAAACCGGTCCGCGGCATCCTTCTCGGAAGGCTCCTCGGTCCCGCGCTGTACGGGATACTTATTATACCCGTTCCCTACGTCCAGATCCTCACCATGCTTTCCAATATCGGATTCAACACAGCGATCGTCAGATTGATCCCCGGATACAGGCAACAGGGAAGGAGCGATCTTGCCCGAATGATCTATCGATCGAGCGCTTTATTGACCCTCGCGCTGAGTATTCTCTGGAGCGCGATGATGCTGATCTTCTCCAGATGGCTCGCTGTCGATGTGGCCCACCAGCCGGAAGCCCTAGGACCTGTCAGGATCTACTCGCTGATAATCCCCTTTTTTGCCATGAACGCTTTTTACGCCGTCGTTTATCTGGCCGCGCAGAGAGGCAGGCTCAGGGCCGGCATATCGATAATATACGGCATCCTCAATATCCTTATCCCCATCCTTGTCGTCCTGTGGAAGAAGAATGTCACTCTTATTCTCGGGGCCTTTCTCACCGCTGAGATCATCGGAACGATTTTGTTCGCCGTGATCTTCCACAGAAGAGTCCTCATCGAATTCGCCGGCAGGACAGGCGACATTCTGCGCGGAATGAAAGAGGTCTTCGGATTCGGATTCCTCTTTTTCTTCGCCAGCCTCGGCTGGAATATCATCAACTCTACCGACCGGATCATGGTAAAATTCTACCTTCCTTCCGAAGAACTGGCCTTTTACGCCATGGCAGCCCTCATCATCACGTCGCTAAGCGTCATCTCCGCGACGGCAGGGACAGCACTGATTCCCTCCCTCACTGCGGCTCTGACGGAAGGTGACAGATCCCTCTTTCGAAAACAGGTATGGAATACGAACAGATTGGGATTGATGGCTCTGGTACCGATGACGGCGATCATCTACACGCTGGCTGCCGACATCTACAGAATCGTCCTTCCGGGATACGCCCCATCAGCCCCGGTCCTGAGAATCCTCGTATTCATAGGTTTCATCGACATACTCTGCCGCACGGCGTGGGCTTCCCTCGTCGCTTATGGAAGCGGCGGAAGAGCAGCTTCAGCATATATCATCGCGGCGCTCCTTAATATCGTGATGAACCTTTTACTCATTCCACGGTACGGCATAGAGGGTGCCGCTATAGCGACTATTTCCAGTTTCCTGGTTCTGGGCATAATATTACAGAGCATGATGGCCACGGTCGCCGGAATCAGAATGCGTATAAGTGACATCATCCATCCCCTTGTCATAGCGCTTGTATTCCCTCTGATCGGATCGATTTTCACCGGTACAGCAAGTTACTTCAGGGTCCTGATCGTGCTGATACCGGGATCGGTCATATATACCCTCCTAGCCAGCCTGACAGGACTTATTCGGAGAGAAGACCTTGATAAATCGCTGAAATCGGTTTCGGCAAATGGCGATTCAGCCATAATGAGAATCATATCTGGAATTATTACAATACTTTACAAAATAAAAAGAAGACCCTGACAACAACAGGGCTGAACTGACGGAAAAGAGTAAACAGTAAATAATCATTTACGCTTTGGTAATATATTGTTTACATATCCTTTTGTTGTTATTATTGCAGTTACGCTATTATTTGAATAATGTAAATATTTGTTGACGTTCTTTGCTGGTGCAACCACCCTCCCCAGAGATAGATTCAAAATAATTTAAAACTTATCTTATTGTTATAATACAAGTTAGGCCGCTTGAGTAATAATCGGGAAGAACAGGTAATTATGGCACACCACCTGCTATAACAATAGACTGTAAGTAACGATGATAAATAAACGGAATCATCTGGGATCACAAAGAAAGGAGCTGACATGTTATTCTTCTCAAACATCGCGCTGATCGTTGCCCTGATGATCGCTGGCAAGAGTGTCTGGGGCAAGAGTGTTTGGTAGTGATCCGAACGCAGGGGGAAAGCGGGGAGCTGAAAAGTTCCCCGCTTTTTTCATGCCCGCTACCAGTTCTGGGAAAAATGCCTGAGAGTCTCGACCTATCCACTGTTACTGCCAGCATGTCAGGGTAACACTTACCTCACCCTTTGAAATAAAGATTACTCCTTTACAAGACCGTTGCCGGGGAATATATTCTGGAAAATCTTTTCGCGCCACTTGGCGGATGCTGCAATCTGGCCCTTTTACTTCAATAGAGAGACCTGCAATGGCCGCTGTATCTACGATCCTGAAGGAACTGAGGGCGGAATTTCTGACTGCCAGTGTACTCCCCGTAACGCTTGCCGTGGCTGTTTCGAGATACGACACGGGGTCATGGGATCCGGGGCTCTACCTGCTCACCCTTGCCGGAGTAATATTTCTCCACCTCGGGACAAATACCGCGAATGATTACTACGATCACCTTTCCGGGGCGGACGAAGCCAATGTCGAGTATGCCAGGCCCTTCACCGGCGGAAGCAGGCTTATCCAGGAGGAAGCGATCTCTCCCCGGACCGTCCTGACGATCGCGATAATATTTTTTTGCGCCGCATCGGTCGCCGGGATATTTCTGTTTCTGCGGACGGGTCCTGCTGTCATCTATCTCGGCATTACCGGGACAGTCCTTGGATTCTTCTATACAGCTCCACCGGTGAGGCTTGCCTCGCGCGGACTTGGAGAAGCGGCAGTCTTTGCCGGTTATTCCCTTGTCGGTATAGGCGCCTATATCGTTCAGACAGGAGAACTGACGTTTCATTCCGTGATAGCGGCACTTCCCCTCGGCCTCTTGACGACGGCGATAATCATCATCAATGAATTCCAGGATATGAATGCCGACCGCTCTGCCGGAAAAAATACTCTCGTAGTAAAGCTTGGAAGGAAAAAGGCGGTATGGCTCTTTGCCGCGGTCATTCTGACCGGTGTGGCGGGGCCGGTGATATTCGGAACGGCGATCGGCCTGACTCCCACGTTGACCCTGATCAGTCTTCTCGCTCTTCCTATCGCGATCAGGGCAGTGGTGACAGTGGCAGCGAACTACGACTCTCCGAAGGCTCTTACGCCGGCTAACGGATCGACGATAATCTGTCACCTCGCTACGGGAATCCTTCTTATAGCAGCATATATCTTCGCAAGTTAGCGGAATTCTGCCCGTTCGAGGCATCAGATCGCGGTTTCGGCAGCCCCCGGAAACCAGGAGTTCCTATGTCCTCATCTCGACATCACGGATCCTCTTGATCTCCTTGATCACCTCGTCCTTCGAATCGACGACATGGATAATATCAAGGTCCTCGGGGGAGATCATGCCGTCTTCGAGCATCCTGTTCTTGATCCAGTCCAACAGCCCCCCCCAGAAATCTCTGCCGATAAGGAAGAGAGGAAAAGGCGCTATCTTGTGAGTCTGGATGAGGGTCAGGGCCTCGAAAAGCTCATCCATCGTTCCGAAACCGCCTGGAAATATAACGAACGCCATTGCGTATTTTATGAACATCACCTTTCGGACGAAGAAATACCGGAAGGTGATCATCTTGTCAATATACGGGTTAGGTTCCTGCTCGAACGGCAGGTCGATGTTGAGGCCGACCGATTCACCGCTCCCCTCCTGCGCCCCCCTGTTAGCCGCTTCCATTATCCCCGGGCCACCCCCGGTAATGATCGCGAAATCCTCTCCGGCAAGATCCCGGGCAAGTTCGCGGGCCATTATATAATATCTGTCATCTTCCTTCAGCCTGGCCGAACCGAAAAAAGTGACTGCCGGTCCCAGCTCTACCATACTGTCGAAGCCCTCGACGAACTCTGCCAGTATCCTGAAAAGCCTCCACGATTCCTGGATATTGAAATCGTCGATCAGGTATCTTTTTTTCGGATCCATATTCTCCTCCGTTGCTGTCAAACGCGCGTACAGGGCGACCTTCTCACCACTATCCCGTCAAGCGGGTCCGGTTCCATTTACTTCAACTTTTCATTCAAAGACCATACGCTCTGCCGTTGTATTTGACAATTACTAAATATTTCATCGACGCGGGGAAAATATTTTCTTGAAATAAAGGCACGGGGATGTAGATTTACTTTATGTTTCTACCGCTCAAGGATATAAACCCAACTCGCAACAGACCGGTGATCACCGTATCGCTCATCGTCATCAACATCTTAGCCTATTTTTACCAGATATCCCTCGGACACCAGGGACAGGCGCTGATCTCTTCTCTCGGTGCGACTCCATTCGAGATAACGCGGCTGAAGGATCTGACAGGACCGATCGGGTACTATCTTCACGCCGAAGGCCCCAGGCCTATAATCCTGACCCTTTTTACATCGATGTTTCTGCATGGAAGCATAGTTCATCTTGGTGGTAACATGCTTTACCTGTGGATATTCGGGAATAATATCGAAGATATCCTCGGACCGTTGAAATTCCTCCTCTTTTATTTCCTTGGCGGATTGACTGCTCACGCGATGCATATAGCGTCAGATCCTTCCTCTCTAATCCCTACAATCGGCGCGAGCGGCGCGATAGCCGGGATCCTCGGAGCTTATCTGATCACTTATCCGCGTGCTCGCGTGCTTACTCTGATGTTCCTTTTTATCTTCATCAGGCTCATGGTCGTTCCCGCTTATGTAATCATTATATTCTGGTTCGTAATCCAGCTTTTGAGCGGATTCGCGTCGCTGGGCGGCCACAGCGGAGGCGTGGCCTGGTTCGCTCATATAGGCGGATTTCTCGGAGGGATCGCTTTGATATTCCTCATGGCTGGAGATAAGGTCCGGTGGCTCAGGCAGGGCGGATTCACAGATTACTGATCAGGCAGGTGAAGAGACAGGCTTGCGAAAGACGCGGTAGAGGGATGGATATCAATTTTAACCGGATCCTGTTAGACGGGAAATCACGGCAAGATGGCTTGGCCGCAAGGATCATCGGCAATCTTCCCGCCGCCGCGGTTGAAGTCATTGATGACATTCCTTCGCTGATTATTCAAAAACCGGGGAAAGACGATTCTCTGATCCTTACCCGACATGAGGGAGAATTCGTAAAGGATTTTCCTTCCACACCCGGTGCCCCTCCATGCGGCGAAAAATATATCATAACAACGCTCAATTGTCCCTTCGCCTGTACCTACTGCTACCTGCAATCGTATCTCGCTCACGGCAGGATCGTAGTCTTCACGAATATCGACAGGATGAAGAGAGAGATCCGGAAAGCCCTTTCGCCGAGGGCTGTCCAAAGATTCACCACCGGGGAGATGAGCGACAGTCTCGCCATCGATCATATAACCGGACATACTCTCGAGTTACTCCCTCTTTTCAGGGGGACCGGCACGCTCCTTGAAGTAAGGACAAAAAGCGCTAACGTCGGCCACATAATCGATCGAATGGCAAGTGATCCAGGCATCGCGGAAAATCTTCTTATTACCTGGACTATCGCTCCGTCCGGCGCGATCAGGGGAGAGGAATACCTCGCGTCTTCAGTAGAGGAAAGGATCGGAGCGATGTCCCGCGCCTCTGCCGCCGGGATCAGGGTCGCGATCAGGTTCGATCCTGTGATCCCATGGTATTATGATAAAGACGAATACGAAAAGCTTGCCCGGATCATCTTCGGATCCGTCGATCACGCGATGATCCACAGATTCGAGATCGGAGTGATGAGATTCCCACCGGGCCTGTGGGAAAAGGTAAGAAAGAGAGATTCGCGTTCAAACCTGTTCAAGGGAGAATATTTCAGGGACGGCGAAGGAAAAATGAGATTGTACAGACCGGAGAGGATAAGGATCTACCGGGAGATCGATGATATCATCAGGAAATACTTCTCCCCCGCGCGGGTCGATCTCAGCATGGAAGACCGGGAAGTCTGGGAGGATGCGGGGATAAGCGCGCCGCGTCCCGGTTCTGAAGCTGAGCTAGCCGACAGATGAAGGCATCCCGTCAAACCCGAGTGAACCGTCGGTGAGATGGTTAGCGTCGCCCAGGAGCCTCAGCCTCGGCCTGAACTCAAGCATCACTGTGCTGATAGACGCGTTTGGAAGAGAAAACGACCAGAGGCCATCCTGATCCATACCGAGAATATAGGTAAGCCACGTGCAGATCACTCCCCCGTGGGAGATTATAAGGAGATCTCCAGAGGTCGAACCGGTTATTCTTTCGACCTCATCGACGACTCTTCGATGAAAATCGAAAAACTTCTCCGCCCCGTCTATCTCCACCGTTGAAGGCGCCTTGAACCAACGCTCCATGATCCCGGGAGTCTCTGCTTCTATCTCACTGACAAGCCTTCCCTCCCAGGCTCCTAAAGCGATCTCCCTGAGCTCACTGGAAAATCCTATCGGATAGCTTTCTCCCAGGGCGATCCTCGCCGTCTCGGCAGCTCTCTGAACGTCACTGCAGAAAACGTGATCGAAGGGAACAGTCTCAAGCCTTGCCCCCAGAAGCTGCGCCTGACGCCTCCCCCTGTCGCTAAGCGGGACTCCGTCTGTATTCTTCTGGACCCTGCGCTCGCTGTTCCACTTCGATTCTCCATGCCTGACGAGGTGGACCTTTCTTGTCATATCTTTCATCACGACCTCCATCGAAGGTATTCAATCTAGCAGAATCGTTAATAATTCTCAAGATACCTTGCTATCGAGGGAACTTTTATTTAATCTGAATCTACAAATTGTAATGGCATACGGCCGATATCCCGAATGGAGAGAAAATGCGAAGGGCAGTGTCGACGATATTTCTTGTCATGTTTCTTTCAATCGCCAGCGGCGATCTGATCGCCGGAGGAAGATTCGAGCTTCTTTCACGCACTCTTCTCCAGGCTCACACTACCGATGTCATCTTCTTCGACAGGGGGATGATAGTGGCTTCAGGAGCTGCCCTTGCCATAGCATCACCACGCGATTCACTATCGAATCACAGGTTACTGCCTCTTGGGGGCGAGATCAGGGATCTCGATCTCCATGAAAGATACGCATACGCCTCCGTTTGGAATTCCGGGCTTGTCACGATAGATCTCACCGATCCGGCCAATCCCGTCCAGTCAGCCATAACGGCAATAGAGCAACCTTCGAGGATCACCGTAGATTCGGGCCGGTTGACAGTCTCCGTCTCGGGAGAAGAGTTATATCTTTTCAGTCTCTCAGATCCGTCAAAACCCAGGCTTACGGGCAGATTCGGGATCGATAAGGGAGCTCTCTCGCTCGATTCGGCCGGTGATATCATCGCCGTCTTTTACGAGGAAAAAACGATCCTCTTCGATATCGATCATAACCGTCCGATCGCCCTGGCTCCCGATCCGATAAGAATCGAATCTCCATGGAGTAGCGGCAGGGGATATATAAACGACTCGACTCTCTATATTCTGGGAAGTGATGGGGTGACAAGAAGGTACGATATTACCGATTGCCGGTTTCCGGAAAAGATCTCCGATATGCCGATAAAAAAGATCTTGTCGATCGGATTCGGCGATCGTGAAGGGATCGTACTGACCGGAGAGGGAAGGCTGGTTCCCTTTAGCATCTCTGGCGAAAAGATAAAGAAAGGAAAACCGCTCACCGCGGATATCTCCGATGGACCCGACCTGCCGGGAATGAAACCGGATCTTCTGCCCCGCCTTAAAGGGAAAAAAATATCGCATACCGTTCCGGGAAACGACCTGGCAGTCTCTGACGGCGATCTCGCCATTTTCGGGCTGAAAGATGGAGTATATCTGTTCCGCCTCGACGCGGAGGTAATGTATCCTGTGTCGAGGATCCCGAGCGGAGGGTTCGCTTTCGACCTTGTAGCGAGGGATGGATGGCTCTTTCTGGCAAACGGACAGGATGGCCTGCGAACTGGCAAGGTCGACGCGGAAGGACAGATCGAATGGAAAGGGCACCTTGAGAGTCCGCAGTCGAGGGATGTAGCTTTAGCAGGAGATCTGCTTATTCTTGCCAGCGGAAACGAAGGGATGAAAATCATAGACATCACCAATCCGGCTGCTCCTGCTCAGGTCGGGATCCATGCGTCGCCATATTTCCTCTCTGCAGTCGTAACGCAGGGATCTCTCGCAATACTTGCCGGAGGGCTTGGAGGAGCGGAGATCGTCGATTTCAGCGAACCTGAAAGCCCGAAACTTGTCTGGCGCGAAAAATTCTCCGAAGTCAGGGGCGTCTTCGCCGATACCGATTATATTTATATCTCCGACGGATTTGAAGGATTCCATACATACAGGATCGATGGCGGAACAGTCACCTATATCTCCGGGTTCAACACGCCGGGATGGAACGATGACCTTTTCGTGAACGGCGATATGGTCTATCTCGCCGAGGGGGGTAAGGGACTGTATATAGCAGATATATCTGACCGGAGAAAGCCGCGGATGCTCGGTTCGGTCGACATCGGATCGATCGCCAGAGAGATCCACGCCAGAGGCAGGACGGTATTCGTCGCTTCACAGAAAAAAGGGATCACCGCGATAGATATATCCGATCCAGGCAACCCATTCATAGTTGCCAGGCACAGATCGGCTGATGACGCGAGAGGTGTATTTGCCGACGAGAATTTTGTTTATCTGGCGAGCGGGGCCGGAGGCGTTTATATTTTCCGGTATATCGAGCGGTAAGACAGATCTTTTATAATCCCGCAAGCCGGGTGATAGAAGACGATTAATAAATCAGATCGAGCATGAATATTATATATGTTCTTTTCCGGCAATCAGGGCAAAGAAGGAGAAAATGGTGAAATTCATAGGTTTTAACAGGATTACACAGTTTGCTGTATTAATTCCAGCAGTGGCCGCTGCTTTCCTGCTGCCTTTCGGCCCCGCTTCCGCGCAGGGATTCTTCACTGAATCGGGCAATCTGGTCACCGCCGAACCACTGGCGTCGATCTCCCTCTTTCATCCAGGCTCGACGGCATACATCGCCGTCAGGGCTACGATCAGGGATCAATGGCATATAAATTCAGATTCGCCCCTGGACAGGTTTCTTATTCCGACTGTCCTCGAGATGAATCTCCCCGATGGAATCGAATCGGCAGGGATATTTTATCCGGAAGCTGATCTTCAGAAGCTTGAATTCAGCGATTCAAAGATGTCTCTTTTTCACGGGACGATAATCATCGGAACTGCCGTGAAAATCGGAAAGGATGTAGAGCCGGGAGAATATGATATATCGATCGTATTTAGATACCAGGGATGTAACAATATAACCTGTCTTGAACCGGCATCGATCATAGTACCCGCGAAGATCCGGGTCGGTAATATGAACGAGACTTCCGAAGCGCTTCATCCGGAGATCTTCTCCGCGCCTCCTTTCATCGACGACAAAGGGAATCCGGTCGCTGCCGGATCAGATCGAGGGGAAAACGGATCTTTCTCAAATACTTTCAGCGAAAAGGGGCTTTTCCTCGCCTTCATACTGATATTCCTCGGCGGCCTCGCTCTGAACCTGACCCCGTGCATCTATCCTCTAATTCCGATCACGATCAGTTACTTCGGCGGGCAGGCCGGTGGAAAAGCCTCAAGGGCATTTCTTCTGGCTCTGATATATGTGTTCGGGATGTCGATCACGTACAGTATCCTAGGAATGATAGCGGCGATGACGGGAAGCCTCTTCGGTTCTGCTCTTCAGAATCCGGTGATTGTGCTTTTTATCGCGGCAGTCCTTATAGGCCTTTCCACTTCTATGTTCGGACTCTGGGAGTTCAGGCTTCCGATGTTTCTCACGAGAAGGACGGGAACAGCCCGGCAGGGATACTGGGGAGCACTCTTCATGGGACTCACAGTCGGAATAGTAGCGGCACCCTGCATAGGTCCATTCGTCCTTGGACTGTTGACATATGTCGGTGAGATGGGGCGTCCCGTCCTCGGATTCTTCATGTTCTTCACCCTTGCGTGGGGCATGGGGATCCCTTTTATAGCTCTCGGCACCGCTTCGGGAAGCCTTCCCGCTTCGGGGAATTGGATGATCTGGATCAAAAAGGTCTTTGCCTTCATCCTGTTGATCATGGCGGTATATTTCGCAAGGACTCTGCTGGGGAACACTATGACCTACCTTCTGTACGCTATACTGGCAGCAATAGCTGGCTTATTCCTGGGATGGATAGCGCGCGTGCCCGGAATGGGAAAAAGTTTCCTCACTATCAGACGGATCCTGGGCAGTTTATGGCTTCTGGCGGCGATCATAGTGTTGGCCATCCCCGGAGGTCCTTTCAGGGAAGAAACGCTCAGACCGGGAATAGTCTGGCAACCTTTCACCATGGAACTTTTTGAAGATGCCCTGTCGAAAAGAATGCC
Source organism: Candidatus Krumholzibacteriota bacterium (assembly GCA_016932415.1). NCBI lineage: Bacteria > Candidatus Krumholzibacteriota > Candidatus Krumholzibacteriota bacterium. The sequence goes on along the minus strand of JAFGCX010000016.1, from coordinate 54,644 downwards.
GGTGATGATCGATTTTTCAGCCGACTGGTGCATTCCCTGCCACGAACTTGAACACAACACATTCAACGCCCCCGGTGTACTGGAAAAATCAAAGAGTTTCGTTCCGCTTAAAGTCGACCTTACAAAGTCGGGAGAGACAGAAGATTCCTTCAAGAAAAAATTCTCGATAAAAGGTGTCCCGACGATCATCTTCTACGACAAAACGGGGAAGGAACCTGAAGGATCGCGTATAACGGGATACGTGTCTCCGGGTATCATGCTTGAGAAGATGTCTGCCGCCCTCGGAGGGCAGGATAAGATGGAAGAGTGAAAAACCCGGACCCTTTTTCATATGCAGCGCGAAAAAGGCGATTTGAAAGGTCTCAAGCGGTTTGAAAAAAAAACTCGAAAAGATACTGGTCCTGTCGATATGGGACGAAATGTGGTCGCTTGGAGAAGGGTGCGGAGTCCCCGACGAACTTCATTTTATCGAGAAGCTTACAAGCCGGGGAATAGAGATCGAGTACCTCATTCCCGAACCTCGGGGGAAGACCGCTCAATATCAGAGGCCGGGCCTTCGGTATCATACCTATCCCAATGTCTTTCGCTCTCTCGACCCCCTGCCTGGACCTTTGAGGAGGATAGTTCTGCCAGGGCTTTTCATGAGCAGGCTGATGCCGGTGCTTCGCCGACTGGTCCGCGAGTACGATCCCGATCTGATCCTCGGTTATTCGTACTATTCCCTCGGTCCGCTGAAAAAAATCGGGATGAAAACGGGGATTCCCACTGCGGTGAAACTTTTCGGTGTCATGTACCTGCGCCATCATCATCTTCCATGGATACAGTACAGGAGATATAACCATGAACAGATTTCGGCTCTGAGACATAAAGTAGATCATTACATCGTCCTCAATGACGGCACCCAGGGCAGGGACGCGCTGGTTGAAAAAGGGATCGATCCGGAAAAAATAACATTCCTTCCAAACGGCATGGATCTTCGGTGGGCGGAACTTGAGATCGACCGGGTCAAAACGAGAAGAGCTCTCCACCTTCCGGAGGGCAAGCGGCTTGCTGTGACCTTTTCAAGGCTTGTAAGGTCGAAGCGCGTCGATCTTTTTCTTAAAGCGATGGCTGCCGTCGACAGCAGACTCCTCGATGAAGCGGCAGTCGTCATCGGTGGTGACGGCCCCGACCTGGAAAGTCTCAAAAAACTGAGCAGAGAACTCGGGATCTTCGAAAAAGTCTATTTTACCGGAGCTGTCAAGTATAATGAGATACCCCTGCTCCTGAAATCGTGCGATTTCTTTGTCGGAACGAATGAACTGACAAATATGTCGATGCCTCCGTGTGAAGCTCTTTTATGCGGCCTGCCCGTAGTAGCATTCGATATAGCCGGAACATCCGAGGTAGTCAGGGATGGCGAGACGGGACTCCTGGTAAGCGCCGGTGATTTAGATGGAATGACGGCGAAAATCGAGACACTGCTTGGCGATCCCGGGATGGTTTCAAAACTGGGCAGGCAGGCAAGTGATTTCGCGAAAAATCATTTCATGTCCTGGGACGAGAGGACGTCAAAAGAGCTCGAGGTCTTTGACCAACTCGTTTCTGAACGCTGAATTCGATCCATTCCAATGATATTTCGCGCTTCTTTAATTTTACGGGAACGGCCCTCACTTTACCCGGGTTATCCTGCTCAAAGATCTTCGGGGAAATAATAAAACCGCCACGGGTTCCCATCCGATATGAGAATCCGTGGCGTCTCAGAAATATGGAAGAATGATGATCGGGCAGCAAGGGCTTAATCTCTCCCGCTTCTGAATGTCGGGATTCAACAACAACTTGACTCCCCGCGTGCCCCTTCATCCTGTATATATCTTAGTCGGTTTTTCAACTCTGTCAAGCCCCCGGAAATGAAAATCTCCTTGCCGAAAAAGAGTCAAGTGTAATTTGAACTCTGTCGATAATATCCCCAGCGATCATTACACCATCGATTAAACCGGAAAAACCATATGTGTGGAATATGCGGCTTTGTTATAAATAATAATACCTTTGGTCGCGAGACACTCGAGAAGATGAACCAGGCGATAAAACACCGCGGTCCTGACGACGGTGGTTGCTATCTTACGATGAAAGACAGGCCGGCAAGTCTTGAAAGCCTCTCTCGCGGTAATGTCGGCCTTGGCCATAGAAGGTTGTCGATAATCGACCTCTCCAGCGCCGGTCATCAGCCGATGAGTAACGAGAATGGCAGGGTCTGGATCGCCTTCAATGGAGAGATCTATAACTTTGCCGCTCTGAGAAAGCAACTTGAACGCGAGCACAGTTTCAGATCGAGAACTGACACCGAGGTTCTTGTCCACGGCTACGAGCAGTGGGGGACCGGTCTTTTTGAGAGGCTTCAAGGGATGTTCGCGATCGCTATCTGGGACGCGGAAGTGCGGCAGATGCTCCTGGCAAGAGACAGGTTGGGGATCAAACCATTATACATGGGACTTCAGAAGGGAGACTTTCTCTTCGCCAGCGAGCTCGGAGCCATTCGGACCTGCCCCGCGTTCGTTCCCGAAATAGACGAGAGATCGATGGAGATGTACTTCACCCTCTCTTACGTCCCTTCCCCCCGATCGATCTTCAAGGGTATAGAGAAACTCCTTCCGGGACATTTCGCCACATTCAGTAATGGCATCCTTTCAAAATACCGGTATTGGGAAACACCGGCCCTTGAGGACGATAAAAATGAGACTCGCCGCCAATTCAGCGGATCTTACACCGACGCCCTGACGGAAGTCGATCGGCTGGTAAAAGACTCTGTCACCGGCAGGATGATGAGTGATGTGCCGATCGGCGCCTTCCTAAGTGGAGGGATCGACTCAAGTCTTGTTGTATCGCATATGAGCCGGGTCGCCGACAGGCCAGTGCGGACATTTTCGATCGGATTCGAGGACGATGATTTCGATGAAAGCCATTACGCCAGAAAAGTTGCGGAATATCTCGGTACAGATCACACCGGCCATATTCTCGATCCAGAAAAAACGAGAGAAATGATCCTCAACGTGGTCGACAACCTTGACGAACCATCAGGCGATCCATCAGTCGTTCCGACCTGGTTTGTATCAGATCTGGCGAAAAAGAACGGGATAACGGTCGCGCTCTCGGGGGACGGGGGAGACGAGATATTCTGTGGATATCAAAGATATGCTACAATGGCAAAACTGCTGAGATTTGATGGCATGCCCCGTCTTGTGAGGAAAGGGATCTTTTCAGCCGCCAGGACGTTGCTGCCTGACAGATTATCGCGAATCGCCGGAGATCTTACATACGATGAATACGCGCAGATCTATTTTTCGAGGATGAGTGGATGGAAACAGGGAGAAGTCGACATATTCAGACACGCCCCCGACAAGGCTCTCTATGACGCTTCATTCTTTCAGGAGATCGCCAGGCGCGCCGCCCATCTTCACCCTCTCGACAGGCTGATGCTCATAGATATGAAGACATATATGGTTGATGACGTACTCTCGAAGGTCGACAGGATGAGTATGGCCGTCTCCCTTGAAGTCCGCGTCCCGCTCCTCGATCACAGGCTCGTCGAGTTCGCTGGAACGCTACCTATTGACTTCAAGCGTCAACACGGAGTCCTTAAATCGATCCTTAAAGACGTCTCATACAGGCACCTCCCGAGAAATCTTCTTGAACGGCCAAAAACAGGTTTCGGAGTACCAGTCGGCAGATGGCTAAGGAAAGAACTTAACGATCTTCTCGGCAGCTGCCTCGGAAGAAGAAATATCGAAAAATTGGGCATCCTCGATCCTGCCAAGGTCGAAAAAGCGGTGCGGGGATTTGAATCGGGCCGATTGAATAATTCGAGGTTCATATGGGGATTATTGATCTTCGCCCTTTGGTGGGAAAAGAGCGGTCTGCCCGACATGGCAAAAAAAGGGAACGAATCAGGCTATTCGCTCCCTCTTTCCCCCTTCAAGGTCCCTGAGGACTTTAAATCGGAGTTGTTACCGCATCAGGCTCAGACCTCGCGATACCTGTAAATCTCGATGGCCATTATAACACAAGTAGAGGCGATTTTCAACAATTTGATCGGTGATGGAGTGTAACTCAATAGCCAACTTACAGATAGATCATACAAAAGGGTCATGTAAAAATGCCATCACCTGCGGATCTCCACCTGAGGCGTTATCGCTTCCTGCCAGCGATTACCATCGCGGATAAGCTTTTTACAAAGGCTCCAGCCAGAAAAGGGGTGATACCCAGGGATACTGCCATGGAAAGAGACAGGCCGGTCAAGATCGAGAGGTAAAGCGTCCCGGCAAGCAATATCAGCGATGTGCCGACAGCCGCAGAGGCTAGGACCGCCACTCTTCCACCTCCGAGCGAACGTGAAAGGGACCCTGCGACAAGAGCAGCAATCGGAAATGCCATAAGATATCCGCCCGTAGGACCGACTATTATAGCCGGACCAAAGCTGAAGCCGGCGAAGACCGGCGCCCCTGCCACTCCGAGGGCTACATACGAGATCATAGCGTAAAAACCATCACGGGGTCCAAGCACTATTCCGGCAAGGACGACAAAGAGCGTCTGCATCGTGACGGGAACCGGAGTATACGGTAATCTCACGGCAAGTTGAGCAGCGATAGCGCTAAATATCACAAAACCGGCAATTCTCGCGAGACGCCTCACCGTATCGACTGTCGACAACGATAGACCGTTTTCACCTGTTACCATCATTACGGAATTCATTCCGAACCCCTTTCAGTATTTCAACCATTTGCCTTTTCTCCGGCCACATCGATGCCGGTAAGCGGATATTGAGAATCTACTCTTTTCGGGTCATTATTTCAAGATGTTACTTCCAGTCTGTTCATCCCCGCCGGAGACCTCGGCTACATCGATATTACCCAGGTAATAATTCGCCGTCATTTCCAGATGGCTCAGGATATGGCGGGGAGCGGCTGAATCGACCCTGTCTATGAAATATTCCTTTCTCACAACCGAGAGAAGATTAAAGAACTCAAAAAGAAGCATCCTCAATGTCGTCAGGTAGATATAGTTGAATGACAGTTTCTCAAGATACTTTTCCTCATCTTCCTCTCTGGAGAGAAGAAGCTCTTCGAATTCCCCAGCCCCTGGACCTTTGAAAATATCCCTGTACCTGCCCGGAGTACTTGCCCTTACCTGTGATTCCATCTCTTCAAGATATTTTTCGATACTCACGTCGATGGGGGATTCATCATTTACCTGGGAGAGAAGCATCTCGAGAAAAGCCTCCCCTTCTACCGCCAGGTCGGTTAGAAAGACGATGTTCTTCTCCAGTGAGACGACATATTCTGAAGCTTCCATCCGTTTTTTCTTCGCTTCGAGAAGACTGTTGATATTACTCCTGAAAACTTCCGGATCAGGATAATTGCCAGCTATATGATCGGCATACGTAGCGAGAAGATCCTCGATATCAGCTTTCTTCTTTTTGATTTCCATCCCGTATCCTTACCCTTGCGGTGACCCCGGTAATTATCGCGTTGATCCCTTGACCGATCCGGGACCTTCCCCGGCGCATATCGTGCCGACCACCGTGGTAAATGTATCATTACCGGGAGATACCGGCCGTGGAAGCATTTGGTCGATCCTCCCTCTAAGCATCAAACCTTCCCCTGTAATCGCTTCAAAAGACCGGCCATCAAGCGTCATCGAAACGAACCGCGATTCCGACCATGCGCTTCGATTGATGATGAACTCAGGGTTGCTTTTCTTTTCAAGATCGATCACGGTTCCTTCCTCAAGCTGCATCAGAATATGATCACCTTCCATGCCAAAAGACTCCGCGCGGCTTCCCAGCGGCATCCTTCCCTTCTCCTCGAGGCGGGACGCGTCGAAAATGACGAGAGTATCGCCTGATTCTCCCTTCCCTCTCTGAATGAACACCACGTCTTCATCGATAATCCCACATATATTCCGGTCTGCATTAGCTAAAGAAACGCTTACCCGGGATCTCGATCTTCCCGTATCGTTTCCCGAAATAAGAACCGCTCCCTTTTTCCCGAGAAGAAGAAAAGTACCGTCGTCAAGAAGATACGCGTCCTGAAAATCATTGGCGAGTTTCCAGTACGAGCTCTTTTTCCCCGTATAATCCTCGAAATAACAGAAAGCATCTTCTGTGATAACGAAAAAACCCTCTTCATAAAGGAATATTCTCTTTGCTTTTCTCTCATAATCACGCACCGCGACGATCTCAGGATTATCACCTGCTTCGCCATTACGGAGGATAAATACCCTGGAGCGGCGTTTGAAATCAACTGCGCAACCGGCGTATTGACCGAAGACCTCGGCGTCGGCTATATCGGCGCTTGTACCGCCGAATTTTTTTATTTCAACAAAATCGCCATCATGGGGCGATTTGAAGTCTCCTTCTCCATAATCAAAATAAACAAGGGATGTTCCTCCCGAACCCGGCCTTATTCCAAAGACCCCGCGTCGGGATTTGCCTGGTAGCACACCGGATAATATCTCCCTGTCACGGCGGCAGAATATACCACTGGATAATTCAAGTGTATCTCGCGTGACGATCTGCTGATACCGTGGAATATCTTCGATTCGGGCTGCCGAAACTTTTACCTTAAGCCTGACATCATGAACTAGCGAGATGTCCAGGTCGCGGAGATACTCCGTTTTTTTTCTGCTCGATCTGACGATCTGGACTGTTTCGGAAGTATAAGGTACCTCAGATGGTAAGAGTGGAAAATAGAGATATCCATTGACCTCCTCACCCGGTTCGAGTCTCAACGGCCTGAATACCCCTCCACGTTCTGCCGGCAGAAGAGAAGCCTTGATAAGAGGACGATACTCCCTGTATTCCTTGAATCCTTTCCACGCGTAAAATGCTCCAAGCGGAAGAATCACGGCTCCGGTGGCTATCTCCTTCCCTCCATATTTACGGTAATCGGCAGGCCGCCGAAGCCCCTTTACCATCGCTATCACCTGTGCCGGATGGACAGGCGCGATCTCTTTTCCGCCTATGAGGAGAGAAAACCCTTCGAACTCGCTTCGCAGATCTAGCGAATTAGCACTGTGTATCCGCAGTGGAACGGTATCGTTGTTTCTTATGCCAACAAGGATCGGTACGATTCCCGAATCAGGAAGAAACGAATGGAAAAGATCTTCTATCTCTTCAGGATCGGAAAGAAACCTCGCGTCGATCTCCACCCCCGCCCCGGGGGCAGGCCCCGTGTCGGAAATATCGATAGAGGAATAGAGAGTCTTTCTGCACGAGTACATCGAAAAGACCAGTACGGCGATTAAAAAGGCTGTGGACAGTCTTCGCTGACTCATACGTTTTTCCTCCAGATCATCAGACGTTATTACCGGAAAGTCTCTCTTCCGATCTTAATCCCTCCAGAGGGACCATCCGTCCAAGCGGGATAACATTACAGTACGAGTCGAAAGTTTTCAAGAAACAGTTATTTTCGCAGAATCCTCCGGAAAGGTATATCACCGGGGGTCTTCCCGCGAAATCGTAAACATTCCGGACCATCCCATGCAGGAACATGGCGACAGCCTCCTCGGCGCCCGTGCCTGTCGAGACATGTTCGAGCACCTTCTCCATGCCGAAGACGCCGCAGGTCACATTTATCCATCGTTCCGATGGATCAAGATCGGTGAAATCGACTTCATAATAGCTGCCAAGAAGTTCTATCGTAGCCCCGGTTGAGGAGCCACAGGCAAGATTCCAGTCGAGTCTCTTTACTTTTCTTTTTTCAAATTCGACAAATTTGACATCCCGGCCACCGACATCGATAATGGAGAAATCATCAGTTTCAACGAGCGAGAGAGCGCCCTGGGCCAGGGATATCAGCTCGTTACGGAAAAGGTCGCATCTTTTTCTGGCGCTGTGTCCTGTCGCAATGTCGAAAAAGATATCCGTTCGCCTGACCATCTCCCTTGTCTGAATAATCTCGTACCTGCCCGTTCCCGTATCGAGCATCTTTGTCCAGGTTGATCCGCAATCTCCTAACAGCATATCAGCTCCATGTGGATATCCATGACCCGTTATCTCAGGAAAGCGCTATAAAGGCTTCTACCTTGGCCAGTATGGAATCGTTGATTTCCCTGTGGCAATCGACCGCTATACCCCCGTATTTCTCCGCGAGATAGTGGGCAAGATCCTGTTTCGCGCAAAAACTCTGCGTGAAAAAGACCGTCGGCACTTGCTTATCGACGAAAGATTCCAGTGCCATGTCTGAGGGTCTCCCTGCCTCGACGCATCTTATCCATCCATATAGATGAGTCGTCGGAGGAAAAAGATCGAGTATCCTGTAATCGTTCGGCGGGACACCCCAGAAACCATGGGTCGGAAGGCATTTCGGCGGCTGGTCTGAAGAAATGGACGGGTCTGTAACCGAAGCCATTATTCTGTCGATCCTGCCGGCCAGAGTTCCCATGCCTGTCGAGAAGACAAGTTCCCTGTCCTCCCACTCTTCCTCGCAGAATCTCGATTCGATCACGCTCAGGCCCATGCCTTTCAGCAGAAAGGAGATATTCCTGCCTCTGTCGCATTTACCTTCTCCAACGGCGGCGATTATGACTTCCAGCCTGTCTTTCAGAAGGATCGCGTTATTCATTATATTCGAAATGATCCTGCACGTGGTGACGGGAAGAAGCCCCGAATCCGGGGCGCCGTGATCGATATCAAGATCGACCAGTTCAAGGTCGGGACCAAGATCTTCCCTAACTCCCGCTATAAGGCATCGGCGGGGAAATCCATAATATCCTATAAGCCTCGAATCACCAATGGGGATCATAAGCAGAGTCCTGAAAAGATGGATTCTTCAAAGAAAGCGGATCGGCAGGGGTTCGCCTAATCATCCCCATCCTCGACCTTGCGAATGGCATCGATGACTTCTTCGCTTTTTGTCGCTTTGAGAAGGCGCTTCCTGAAACTGTCGATCTTTATCATCTTTACGATCTTGGCAATCGCCTGCACGTGAGGACCCGATTCGGAGGTCGGTGCTATCAGCATGAAAAAAAGATGGGCGGGATTGCCATCGAGAGACTGAAAATCGACGCCTTTCTTCGAAACGCCTATTACGATACTGAGTTCTCCAACGGCGTCACACTTCGCGTGTGGTATGGCTACACCCAGTTCCAGCCCAGTGCTTCCATCCCTCTCTCTCGCCATTACCGCCTCGTATATCCTGTCAGTATCGGCATCAGTGTACGATTCCCCCATTATCCCGACAAGTTCCTCGATGATCTCACTCTTGTCTTCTCCATCGAGATCGGTATTGATACATTCAGGTTTGATATAATCTGCAAATCTCATTTCTTACGCCTCCCACGGGGACTTTCCCGATACTTGGAATATCGACGAATAATAACCAACAAGGTGACCCGGCGCAAGGTCTCGTTGCCTCACCCCTTTACGCCTCGTCACAGACCCGCTATATCTGCTCGTAGATCCTGTCTATCTTATCGCTTCCCCTGACTATCATTACGCAGCACTTGGATTTTCTCAGTATCCGCTCACCTTCTTCATAAAATGAATCCCTGAGACTGAGGACTTCGCCAAGTTCGCCCTGAACCAGGAGATCCGCTCCATATTCTTCCACTTCCCTGGCCACTTCCTCATGTACCAGCCCCTTGCGCAGTACTGTTTCGATCTTCAATCCTTTCCTGTCGGCAAGTTTTACGATGTAATTAAGATACCGTTTGCCGTCTTCTTCGAGATCCCGCTCATAATCCATCTTTTCGACCTGGACAAATATCTTCGCTTTGAGCAGTTCGTTCAGAAGATTTTCATTGACCACATATATCACTTTCAGATACGCCTCATACGATTTAGCCATCGCGATAGCCATCTGCGCAGCAGTTATTGACGATTCGCTCCCGTCAATATACAAAAGCATCCTGTTTAACGGTCCGTTCATAGGGCTTCACCTTTTCTCCGGGAGAGCCTGTCCTTCACCAGTTTAAGGACAAAGAAGGCCTCTCTTTCAGATTCTTCGAGTGCCATTTCAATATATTTCAACGTCTCCTGATGATCCGGAATAAAGATCTTTTCCAGAGCGTTCACTCGCCTGATCGTCTTGGAGACTTCGCGCGACAGGCGCATCAGGGATATCCTCGCTTCGGCGAGGGTGCCGAGCAGTTTGAGGATCTCCCTGAATTTCAGGATCGCTTCATCTATCCATATACTGCTTTCAGCGGCGGCGAAATAAGGTGATTTATCATCGAATCTCACCTTGACCCTGGGCAGCGAGACACCCATGACCCTTCTCTGCGCTATCGAGATCTCGGATTCAATGTTCATGCCGAGCGCGATCAGGTTGACCTCTCTGCGCCCCATACGGAGGATCGCCTGGTCCAGAGCCTCGAATGCCTCTTCAATGCGCGATTCGACTTCTTTCTGCGCTTCTACCGCCCGGTCGATAAGCCCCATCAGCTCAACGACAAGGATCTTTCTCTTCTGATCGAGTAGTTCCCAGCCTTCAAGCGCGAATCCAAGATCCCTGCGGATCTTCATCATATTCGTTTTTGTCGGGGCTATCTCATACTGCGCCATTTTATCACCGTCATCCAAACACTATCGCAAGCGCTGATTCCGCCACGGTGGCCGATCAACCGGTTATTTGCCGTAATATTTATTCAGCTCTTCTTCGGATATCCTGTATAGCTCTTCCTTGGGCAGCGACGATATCACTTTCCACCCTGTATCGAGGGTCTCCTCTATGGTCCTGTCCTCATATTCTCCCTGGCTGAGGAACTCCCTCTCGAACCTGTCGCCGAAATCCATGTACACCTTGTCAAGTGGGGTAAGTTCTTCAGCGCCTATTACCGCGGCAAGAGCCCTTACATCCTTGACATGCGAATAGGCGGCAAAAAGCTGGCTTGCCACGTGCGCGTGATCCTCGCGGGTCATCCCCTCGCCGATACCATCCTTCATCAGTCGGGACAGAGACGGCAGCCCGGCGATAGGCGGATATATATTCCTGTGATCCAGTTCCCTTTCCAGGACTATCTGTCCTTCGGTGATATATCCGGAAAGATCCGGCACCGGGTGAGATATATCATCGTTCGGCATCGTAAGGATCGGCATCTGCGTGATCGAACCCTCTATTCCAGAGATCATCCCCGCCCGTTCGTATATTATCGACAGATCGCTGTATAGATAACCGGGATATCCTTTTCTGCTTGGTATTTCCTCGCGGATCGTCGATATCTCTCTCAATGATTCACAGTAATTCGTCATATCGGTAAGTATCACGAGAACATGCATATTCATCGTGAACGCGAGATATTCCGCCGCGGTAAGGGCGGTCCTCGGAGTAACAAGCCTTTCGACCGAAGGGTCGTCGGCCAGGTTGAGGAAAAGAACGACCTTCTCGAGAACTCCCGATTCCTCGAAGTTCCTGATAAAATACTGGGCGACGTCATGCTTGATACCCATCGCGGCGAATACTACCGCGAATGAAGTGTCCTCGCCGATGATCTTCGCCTGGCGGGTGATCTGGGCGACGATCCTGTTGTGGGGAAGTCCGGTCCCGGAAAATATAGGAAGCTTCTGTCCTCGGACCAGCGTGTTCATCCCGTCGATAGCCGATATACCGGTCTGAATGAATTTCCTGGGATATTCACGCGCGGTCGGATTTATCGGGAGTCCGTTGACATCCATCCTCATCTCAGCCCTGGGAGCCGGTCCTCCGTCGACCGGTTCGCCAAGTCCGTTAAAGACCCTCCCGAGGATCTCACTGCTTACTCCGAAACTCAGCGGCTCACCCCTGAACCTAACTTTAGTATCGGGGATCGAAAGGCCTGAAGTCCCCTCGAAGACCTGGATGACCGCGGCGCCTTCGCTGCTTTCCAGGATCATTCCGAGCCTTACTTTTCCGGTCGGATCAACGATCTCGGCAAGTTCGTTATATCCTACGTTATGGATCCCTTTGACAGCTACGAGCGGCCCCGAGACCTGGCTGATCCCGACATATTCCCTTCCCTGCGTCAGATTCTTCTCCATCATACCCTCACCGTTTTTCATTTAGACATTTCAGTTATACGCGTCAATCTATGGTTCCCTATTCAAACATCTCTCCTATACGCTGCATCGAACGGTTCAGCTTGTCCCTTATCCGGTCGATTTTTTCGATCTCGTCGTTAGAGACAGAAAACTTCATTCTCATGATATCAGAGGTGACTTCCATTTTCTTGAGTTGATGGATCGTCGCTCCCTTTTTGATATTATCGACTCCAAGGTCGTAGAATTCCAGGATCACCTGGAGCATCTTTACCTGCTTCTCCGGAACGCAGAACATATCTATCTTGTCAAAACTGTTCTGTTGCAGGAAAGCGTTCTTGAACATCGTACAGGTCTCAAGGACTATCCTCTGCGTATCCGGCAGGACATCGGGCCCGACAAGTTTCACCACCTGCTGCAGTTTCCCTTCCTGCTGAAGCAGATCCATTATCTTGCGGCGCAGTTCGGCCCACTCCCCCCCCGAGTTCTCATCCCACCAGCCGCTTATCTCTTCCACATACTCGCTGTAACTTTCCAGCCACGAGATAGCCGGATAATGCCTTGCGTTGGCCAGTTGCCGATCGAGTGCCCATGTACAACGTACGAAACGTTTCGAGTGCTGGGTCACCGGTTCTGAAAAATCTCCTCCCGGAGGTGAGACCGAACCGATGATACTGATCGATCCATGCGCTCCGCCAAGAGTCTCGACCATCCCCGCTCTTTCGTAGAATTCAGCGAGCCTTGTCGGGAGATAGGCGGGATACCCTTCGTCAGCGGGCATCTCCTCCATTCGCCCCGACAGCTCTCTAAGCGCCTCGGCCCACCGGGAAGTCGAATCGGCCATGATCGCCACGTGATATCCCTGGTCCCTGTAATATTCAGCCATCGTAATACCTGTGTATATCGAAGCTTCCCGCGCGGCGACCGGCATATTCGATGTATTGGCGATCAGTATCGTCCTCTCCATGATCGGCCTCTTCGTCCTAGGATCGATCAGCTTGGGGAATTCGATAAGGACATCGGTCATCTCATTGCCGCGCTCGCCACACCCTATATAGACTATGAGGTCGGCATCGCTCCACTTTGAAAGAGCATGCTGGATCATTGTCTTGCCCGTTCCGAATCCGCCAGGCACTACGACAGTTCCACCCTTGGCAACGGGGAAGAGAGTGTCTATCACACGCTGGCCGGTTATAAGCGGTATGGTAAGGGGCATTCTTCCCCTGACGGGGCGCCCTCTCCTGACAGGCCAGCGCTGGCTCAGCTTGATCTCCAGAGATTTTCCTTCTTTATCTTCGATACGCGCGACAGTCTCGTCTATTGTATATTCACCTTCCTCCGTCACCCACGTCACTTTTCCTGAAAGCCCCGGCGGAACAAGCACCCTGTGCTCGATAAGTACCGTTTCCTGGACTTTCCCGACGACTTCTCCTCCGGAGACATCGATCCCGGGTGTTATGGCGGGACTGAACAGCCACTTCTTCTCCCTGTCGAGAGATGATACGTGGATCCCCTTCTGGATATACTGGTCAGAAGAATCACGGATCACCTCGAGCGGCCTCTGTATCCCGTCATATATCGTCCCTATAAGGCCAGGTCCAAGATCGACTGAAAGGGGAACACCGGCGCTGTAAATATTGGTCCCCGGGGCGAGCCCCGTCGTATCCTCGTAGACCTGGATGACGGCCCTGTCCCTGTCAAGTTTGACTATTTCGCCTACCAGGTGGTCGTCCCCCACTTCGACGAGATCGAGCATCCTCGCCTTATCGATCTCTCTCGCGTGGACCACCGGTCCAATTACCTTATCGACTTTTCCAATGATCTCAAGCACTGTTCGAACCCTCGCTTCCTTCCGGTTCGAAGACTTCTTCGAATATTATGTTTCGTATCTCATCACGCATCCTGTACATGCGCGCTTCAAAAGTGTTGTCGTATATCACCCTTCCTCCCGGCACTCCTACCCTCGCCCCTCCTATCGATCTTTTATCCAGGACCATATCTTCAAGCAGTTCGATCTCTCTGCCTTCCTTTCGGATCTTTTCCTTCACGATATCAAAGACTTCTTTCCTCAGCAGGTCTATATCAGCGCGGTCGACGTAGACCTGGAATCTCCCCCCATCAAGGGCTGTGATCGCCTCGATTATCATAACGGCCAGAAGCCCCGGGTAATCGCTGCCGGATCTGACACCCTCAAGACCATCTCGCACCTTTTTGTTTACGGCAGCGACTATCTCCTCTCTGGCTTTAAGCTTTGTTCTTTTTACCTCGATATTGACGCTCGAGAGAAGCCTTCTGTGGATCGTGTCGCCTTTCTCCTTGGATTCCTTGAGGATCCTGGCGGCGATCTCCTCGCCGGCTTTCTCGGCTTTGGCGGTGATCTCGGATGCGGTTCGCTGAGCCTTATCGATGATCGAAGCGATCTCTTTCTCACCGTCCTCGAATATCTGGCTGACTATCCTTTCGACTGATTCGTTATCAACCAATGACTCCACTCCCTTTTTCTTTTATATCACCCTTCACTCCGGCTTTAACTTCCCCGCGAATCATAGCTCAGACCTTTACTCCTACTGCCGCGTTGACCATCTCCCGGATCGATATCCTTCCCTCAAGCGCCCCTTTCCGGTCAGGGATCTCGATGATAAGAGGGAAAGAGTGACCAAATATGAATTCTTCCATTTCATCGCGGATCGAGGCCGCGATCCTCTCGGTGATTATGATAATCCCTATATCCTCGGACGAAAATGCTTTGGCCAGGGCTTCCCTTGCCTCTTCAGCAGTCTCGACCACTTCCCCTTCAAGCCCTACGAGCCTGAATCCGGTCATGGTGTTCTCGTCTGCGATAACGTAGAAATTCATCAGTCTCTATCTCTCCCCGGTAACCGCTCCTGGTCCCCCAGTTCAGATCTTGGTAAGTATCATGATCGAAATGATCAGCCCGTAAATAGCGATTCCTTCAGCCAGGCCGACATAGATCAACGCTCTCGCGGCAAGCTCCGGTTTTTCACCGATCGCGCCGAGGGCTGCCGATCCCACATAAGCTACCGCTACACCAGCGCCTACGCTCCCTATTGCCGTGGAAAACGCCGCGGCGGCGAATCCCCACATCATGATCTTCGCTCTTTCGGGAGTAAAATCTTTCTGTACTGCCGCGGTCGCCGCGGGATCATGACCCTGGCTGTATACATTCGCTGCGGTGCTGATAAGAGTGATCAGCAGTACTATGATCACTGTCGAAAAAACCGCCGCAGTAGAGAGAGTAATCCATTTCCTCATCTTCTTCCTGCGTTCCTCTTGCTGTGACATTTACCCTGTCTCCTTTCGTTCTTTCCGGCCGGGACTGCCTCCCAGGCCTATCGGTTTATAAGCTACTCCTCCACCCATGAAGAACTTGCCGAAGAATTCGTAGTACTCCAGACGGATGGCCTGAATCGTTACCACCATGCCCTCCAGGGCTATAATGACAGCGTTGCCAAGAACGAGTATAAGGGTCGAATATATCGCGCCCGATACTCCACCCTTCACCATATCGACCAGGCTGAAGACAGCAATGAACAATCCGACATGGGCAAGGGCGAACGCTGCTACACGTATGAACGAGACAGTATTACCGAGATATCCGGTTATTATCTCCATGATCTCGATTACAGTCTCCATGATATAGGTCATAAGACCTTTTTCGAATCTGATCCTGCGCCTTCCTATCAGCGCCAGGAGAGGTTCCCTGAGAAAGATCAGGAGGATTGGGAGCCCGATACCGAACAATATCAGTTTCACGGGAATCGGCTTGTTTGAGAGAAATATCGAGACGGCGCCGATCCCGCACCAGTATATGACGGCGCTGACCAGCCCCGCCTGATCGAAGAATGTCGCCTTGAAATCCTTTGTGCGAATCGCGTTGATCACGTTGAGAAGAATTCCTGTCGATATCAGGGCTATTCCGAAATAGATCGCCACTTTGAAGAAATAAAGCACGTTATGCATCGGTTTCATCCACAGCCCGTGAAACAGGTCTTCAAGGCCGAAGATCGATCCGTAGAGAACCCCGAACACTATGGACGAAAGACCACAGTAAAAAGCCATTTTCCCTACGAGTACGGGTCCTTCCGTACTATTGCGCCTGCTTTTCCTGAATCCCAGCATCCATCCTACCCAGGCGAGGACCGCGCCGTGTCCCACGTCACCGAACATCATCCCGAACATCAGAAGAAAGCTTATCGCCACAAAGAATGTCGGATCAATGAAAGTGTACTCGGGCAGGCCGTAACTGGAAACCAGCATCTCAAAAGGACGGAAAAAACCCGGGTGCTTCAGCATCACCGGGACATTGACCTTGCCACTTTCGGTTCCCGTGATCTGTTCGGGAGGGATGATCTCGATAATAGCCCTGCCCCGAGCCGATCTCATTATCTCACGTTCGACGTCGCGCTTTCGATCGCTCGGGACCCAGCCCGAGAAGATATATGTCTTCTTGGTTTTCTTGAGATAATTCTTTACCGTGACAAGAAGTTCTGCGACCCGTATAGATCTGTGATAGTCCGTTACGGCCCCTGAGTGTTTTCCCCTGATCTCGAGCAACTCCGCGTCAAGTCGATTGATCTGTTCCTTTATTCCGGCTATTTTTTCTTCAAGCCCCTCTATTACAATCGCCCCTTCACCATCATCGCGGCCCTCATCCGGCATCTCGATCTCCTCGAAGGTCGCTTCCCGCAGTATCTTTTTGATTTTGAGTCTGTCCGTCTTCAAGCCTATCAGCAGGATGATCTCGTATCCTTCCCTGTGCGCCAGCGGAAGCACTACTGCCGCGAGGTGCTGGATCTTTTCGTTGATATATTCGAGGTTCTCGCTCTTGACCTGTCCATACCTGATCTCAAGAAAAGTATACGGAGTGCTCTGGTGTGGAAGCCCGACCTCGGCAAGTGGAGAAATCTCGTTGAAGATCCCCTGCATCCTTTCATAATGCACTTCCATCTCTTTCCTGCGCAGCACCAGTTCCTGGACTCTCGCCTCAAGAGAGGACATCTCACGTTCCATCTCGTCGAGATCATTGACAGATATTTCAAGAAGGTTGCTGTCGCGTTCTTCCAGAGGCAATTCCCGGATCCCAAGGTCTTTCATCAACGACGTGACTCTCTGATCGAGACGGCCCAGTTTTTCATTCATCTTGCCGGCGTTGAACGTTCCGAGCTGTTCCACCCATGGCTGAGCGTCATCAAGCTGAACCAGATGGAGGATCCCGAGGCGCACGATCGATTTCGCTACCTCATCGACTTCCGTCTCAAATACCATGACATTGATCTGGTGCATTTTTTCGGGAGTGAACATATGACCACCCTCAGAATGAGACTCTCAGATGACTTTCTATCTCTCCTCGATCCATTTTGTAGATCTTGCCGTTCATAATAGTGATAATATTGCGGATCTCCGTACGTTTCAGTATCAGGTAAGACAGAACAGTACCTATTGTAAAGGGAAATCCACCCAGCGTTTTCTTCGCCCGGGATATAAGGATATTCCAGAGTATGATCTCTAGAAGATAAAGCTTGCTCAGATTCTGTCCCTTGACGAGTATCTCCGACAGGTTGCTCAGCGATTTATCCAGAGCTGCCGCGAGGACCTCCTGAATCGATTCGGCCTTGAATGCCTGTTTCATCCGGTCCTTTGTCATCCTGAAACCGCCCGGGATATTGTAATCGAGCAATTCACCTACAGGCACATCGTAGTAGAATTTCAACCTGATCAGCCATCCGAGGTTCTTCTGGTCTATTTCCAGTCCAACGAGTTTTCGAGAGATCTCCCTGTCTTTTTTTGAGAGTTTTTCGATCTTTTCCTTAAGCCGCTGGTAATAGTCGATCTCAAGGTTTATTTCCACGGGGAAAAGAGTACCTCTTTCCCTGTAGTCATCGATCACCGAGTTGACAGCTTTGAAAAAGGGGGTCCTGGAAATATAGGAAAGGGCATCCTCGATCGTCGCAGCTTCGGAAATAGCCTGGTATGGAAGAGAATGGGGCAGGGTCTGGCGCACAAGGTATTTCATGTCTTCGCCCCCCCGTTTCCCTTCACGTATCCTCAACGCAATCTTGAGGTTCTCGATCTCATATTTTTCGAGAAAATGAGAGACGAGGTCTCTTTCCGGACCTCGAAGATCCTTGAGGAGTTCGGAGTGCCACTCGACTTCCCTTTCAAGAAGGAGTTTCTCTCCTACTCTCGGGTCAAAGGCGATCTCAGGCCTGGAAAATATCTCCTCGTAAATCGTTCCATTCAACGCTGTATAGAATTCCGCCAGATCGCGGGATTCAGCAAGCCGGTTTATCTGCTCGGGATCAAGAAGCGTGCTTAACCGCGCTCTGACCTTGGCGTTGACAAGAGAATATTTGCTGACCGGTCCGAATATCATCCCGGGGTCCTCTGTTATTTCACTGTACTGTCGGTTTATACCATCGTGCCACCATCAGGGCCCTATCGTCTTCTCCTCCTGTCGGCATCGATATCCGCGCGGAAGGAAAACAACTGTTTATTGACGGCACGGCGCGACCAGGCAGTATTTTTACTTTTGTTCTTTGCCGGCTACCATTTCAATTATCTGGCTGACAGCTTTTTCGATTTCCCCGCTGCGCTTTTTAAGCACCTCCGTGCTGCCGCCCTTCACCTTACTGATCTGCTGGCTGCGTTCCTGTTCCGCTTCGGCCGTCAATCTTTCTATCAGGGCCTGGCCTTCTCTTATCGCGTTCTGCCGTCTCGTCTCGATGATGTCCCGGCTGCCGCTCTCTGCCGTCCTGACGATCTTCTGAGCCTCTGAATGAGCCTCTTCGACCTTTCCGCGGACTTCATTCTCCGTCTCCATTATCTTCTTTACGATCTCTTTCAAAACCACTCCTGACGCGGAAACTGCCCCTTGAAAGCGGTAAGGAATAATAGCGCAGTATATCTTCTGACCCTCCGGTTGTCAACGGCGTAGAAGTCAAAATATTACCGGAACAGATTTCTTTCCGCATCTTCCTGCAGCACCATGGTTATTTTCTTGTCTCTCTCCCGCCGCTGACCATATAATCCGGAAGGGATTATTGTTATATATGCTTAAGGGCGCTGAATGTTCTTTTTCGCCGCGCCAGGGCGGAGAGCATATATCTTTGTCAGACCTGAAAAAGGGATATGGCCAGATCATGATTCTCTCATATTATCTTCTTCAATATCCCTTTACGTTCGTCTGGCAGGTGATCAGGTTTTTTCGCCAAAAAGACCGGATAGCGTTCTATTGCGATAATATTATCGATTACGAGATATTCAGAAACATAGATATCGGAGAAGCGACATTCATAGCTCGAGACAGAAAGGTCGCCGCCCAACTTGCCCGGGAAGGCATCAGAGCGAGGGTCTGGCCCTCTTTCCCCGACGCGGTCATTATGGCAAGACACGCTCTGCACAGGTTCCCCTGCAAAAAGATGGTCAGGATCGGGTTAAGACACGGACCGTATCATTTCAAAAAGATGATAGATTCTTCAAGGTACGACGCTTTCGATCTCTTTCTCATGACATCCGATCACGAGGTTGAAAAGGCCAGGGAATGTGGAATAACGAAAGCTGCGAACGGGGGATTCCCCAAACTCGACTCGCTCATCGATCTGTCCAGCCGCGACTCGCTCGGAAGTATCAGAAAGAAGCTTTCAATCGATCCGCGGAAGAAGACGGTCCTTTTCTCGGCGACCTGGAACGGGTCGGGTATGTCGGCAATCGATCTATGGTATGACCGGCTTGATGAACTTGCGGGAGAATTTAATATACTGGCAACGGTCCATCCCTTCACCGGCAGAAAGATCATCGAAAAGATCAGGGATACAAAGGGTGTCAGATTAATAGGAAGCGGATCCCTCTATCCCTGTATGCTAGCCTCGGATATCCTCGTTTCGGACACAAGTTCGATCATCGCTGAATATTGTCTCCTCGACCGCCCGATCATATCTTTCAGCAGACCGGTCCGCGAACGGACAGATCCTGAAGTGACAGATATGATAAACCGGATATCAGAGCAGGTTGACGATTTTGATCAACTCGCCGGAGAGCTGGAATCGGTTTTCGTCCGGGAAGATCAAAGAAAAGAGGCACGGCGCCGCGCGGTCAGTATATTTTTCGGGAATGACACGGGGAAACACGGGAAAAAAGCGACCGGATTGATAAGGAACCTGCTGAAAGACCGAGGTATTCGCGCCTGATAGATTTTCCCGCGAAATGACAATATGGTCCTGTTTCAGGGGGTACACCGGCACTCATGGTTATGTCACCTTCTTTTATCCAGATAGCCCGTATACGCTCCAGCGAGTACAACCTCGAAACTTTCCGTGGATCGATTGAATTTCCATCCACTCGATGCCCTTGAGTAGAATCCCTTCGACTTAATGACGACATTCATTCCGAAATGAAGAGCCTGGAATTCAAAAAAGTAATATTTGCCGTCCTTCTCACAGATATCCAGAGAGAGCAAGGGCGTATCGAACCTGTCGAATATAGACCGTGCGAATTCAAGCAGGTCGTCGGCCGGCGTGAAATCGAAATCATGCAGCTTTGTCCCGCTTGCTCTGAAATCGTTCTTTTTTATGTGCCTTTTCATCACATAGGACCTATCATCCATAACAAGCACCCGATAGTCATATTCGAGCCCGGGAATGAATTCCTGCAAAATAAAAGGCCTGTATTGAGTCATGTATTCCGTGTACTGAATCAGATCGGTCCTGTTTGAATAATCTGGATAATGAAGATAGGTTTTTTCCTTTCGCAGATACTTCCGCCTTAACAGATCTATCTTTACCGGAAGGCCGATATTAATAAAATGTTTTCTTATCAACCGCATCAGATGTTCGCTGTCTTGGGCAAGATAGACCTGGTTTCCGTTCGAGCCTGAAACGGCCTTGAGAACGACCGGGAATCCATAACTACAATTCTCTATCGAGGACGGATCACAGGCATAAAAAGTCCTGATCGTCTTGATACCCAGCTTTGATTTGAGAAGCTCCTGGTATCCCTTGTTCTCATGACATCGCAACAGATCGATCGAAGGAATGACCCGGTTATTTTCTGAAAGATGGGTCACAATGTCGCCAAGATACTGCCGGTAGTCTGATTTCTGGCTGAACGTATATATTATGACCCTGTTTTTTATATTCTCTCTTTTAAAACACGCTTCATCGAAGGTCATAACCTCGGTTTCGAATCCGGCCTCTGCAAGAGACCGGACAAAAAGTCCCGTATCTATGGATACCCACGGTTTCCTTGTCTGGCCGAAGAAGCCATTCTTTCCCGTTATTACAAGAATATTCCTGTTCCGATTCATCTCACTCATAATACTCCATGATCTCTCTGTATACAGCTTCAGGCCTGATCATCCTCATACAGTCATGATGATCCAGGGGACACGCTTTACCCCCATGAGTGCCGCAGGGGCGGCAATCCAGGGCTACCTCCATCATCCTGTCTTTATCCCTGTACGGATAACATCCATATTCCCTTACTGTAGGACCGAAGAAAGCCAGGACAGGAGTATCGACGGCATTCGACATGTGAAGCGGCGCGCTGTCGTTAGATATCATCAGGTCAAGACGATCGATCACCGCCGCCGAAAGGAGAAGCCCCAGTTCTCCCGCGAGATTCACGCAATTGCCGTTTGAGCTTTTCCCGATGATCCGCTCGCAGAGAGTGCGGTCATCGTCGCTTCCAATAAAGAAAACGAAGACATCATCTTCAGCGAGAAGATCCAGCAGGATGGAGAAATATTCCCCAGGCCACTTTTTCGTCTCGCGAACTGATCCGGGAGCAAAGCCGATATTGAACCTCGCCCTGCTCTTCGACAGCAATATTTTCGCTTTTTCAGTATCTTCTTCACCGGGAAAAAGCTCGGTCGCGGAATTATCCGAAAGATATTCGGAGCTCTCGGTCAACAGGTCGACAGCTCTTGTCCTGATATGAGATCCTTTTTTAAACCTGACCCTCCTGGTAAGAAATCTCATCCGCTGCGATCCGATCCTTTCAGGGATGCCTGCCAGCAGCATTATCATTGAAGATGTCATTGATGTGGTCATCGAATAAGCGGCATCATATCTTCGTTTTCTCAATGCGCTCACAATATGCCAGAAACTGAAGAATTTTCTGCTTACCTTTCGTTTATTAAAAAGATGGATCGTGTCGATATTGGGATTGTTCGCTATCATTCCGGCCGTCTCGGGTATTGTCACCAGATCGACCTCGACTCCGGGGAATGCCTTTTTCAATTCCCTGAAGAGAGGCGTAGTCATAACAAGATCCCCTAGAAACGCCGTCTGAATGACAACTACCCTTTTATAGCTCAATCTCTTTCACCGCCAGCATCCATACTGCCATAAACGACTTTCTTTACCATCTCCCAAGCTTATTCCCAATCATCCATCAGTTCCCTGTACAGACTGATATTCTTCTCTACCGTTTTTCCGATATCAAACTCCCTGACCGCCCTCCTGGCGTTCAAACCGAATCTTCTTCTCTTGCTCTCGTCGCCTAGCAGCACGAGTATCCCCCTGGCCAGCAGCCTGTGATCCCGGGGAGGCACAAGTAATCCGGTATTGTCATGCTCGACGATCTCCGGGATCCCTCCAGCCCTTGTGGCCACCACCGGGATGCCGAGGCTTTGCGCGTCGAGGATCGATGTTCCAAGCCCTTCTCTTCTCGAGGCAAGGACGAAGATGTCGAACAACTTCATGAATCTTCCGATCTCGTTCTGATATCCAGCGAATATGAACCTGTCTCCAAGCCCGAGTTCTTCATGCAGTCTTTTGATCTCTTTCCTGCGGGGGCCGTCTCCTACCGCGATAAAGGTGACGTTTCTACGTGAATCAAGCACAAGCTTTGCCGCTCTCAGCAGGTTCGGATAGTCCTTGTGTCCCGCAAGAGCGGCGACGGTTCCGACGATTATATGGTCTTCAGGAATATGATATTCCCTTAAAAGCTGTGTTTCCCTCTCAATGCTTTTAAATTTATCGATATCGATCCCGCTTCTTATCACGTGGAGTTTTTTTTCGTCTACTCCGCATTCTATAAGCACTCTCCTGATCTCGCTGGAAATACAGACGACCCTGTCCACCAGCCTGGTCTTGTATTTGAAACTGCTGAACGGATTTCCGCCTATTCTGAAATCGACCCGCCTCACAGCAACGACCTTCACCGGCGAGTAAAACAACCTGACGGAGATCCCGATCGAATGCGAGTGGGCTGAATGAAGATGGATGATATTTATCGGATGCCTCCTGCAGAATGAAGCTATCTTCCAGGCCGAAACCAGATCTGCTTCTCCGAGCATTCCAACGGTAAAATGGGGAAGACCTCTTTCTTTCAGATAATCATGGAGAGCAGAACCTGTTCTGCACGCGAATACCGTATCATAGCCGTCTTTCAGCATCGCCTCAAAAAGGTAGACCGCCTGCTGCTGGCCTCCCCGCCACGTTTTTTCTGTGTCGATATGCAAAACCCTGAGTTTACTGCCGTTCATTCCCCGATTCTTTCCTGATCACCCTTTACCAGGCCGACCGTTATTCTTATCAAGCTCGCGAAGCTTGAAATATTTCAAAAAGACTCCATACCCTGAATTTAGCGAAAGGATGAGACCGCTAAGACCGTCAAGGATTCCGAGCTGCGTAAAATACATCTTAATAAATTTGAGGAACCCCCTGACTATCGACCCGGTCAGGCTGGAACGCTTGCCTTTCCTGAAAGCGGCCTGTGCTCCCAGCGTAGAATACCTGTTTATCCTGTCTATGTGAGATGCGATGTCGGGATAGGTGTAATGCAGAAGTGGATCGTCGATTCTTCCCTTTTCTCCATCGATCACCACTTTTTCATGGACCTCGCTCTCATTGAAATTGCCGTACCTTCTGTCGAACAGCCTCACGGGATAATCTTTTCTCCAACCGCAGTACCTTATCATCCTGCCGAGATAGAACGAATTCCTTTTTATCCTGTAAGCGTGAAAGCGGCCCGACTCTACACTGGCAGTTATCCTTTCCATTAAGCCTTCGGTCACGACTTCATCGGCATCTATCGAAAGCACCCAGTCGTTGAGAGCTGACTCGACGGCGAATCTTTTTGTTCTTCCGAACCCGAGCCATTCGGTCCTGATGATCCTGCATCCATACCTCTCGCAGATCTCAACAGTCGCGTCAACCGATCCGGAATCGACGACGACGATCTCGTCCGCCCACGACAGCGACTGAAGACACCTTTCAATATTATCTTCCTCATCCTTGACAATCATGCATGCTGAGATCTTTGTCATCTTTTTCCCGCCCTTTTACGAGGCCTCCGGGCATCCTCTCAAAATATTTTTCCGTCTCTTATCCGGACCGACCACGTCTGTTCTGCTCAATGTCACTTTCTACCAGATCGGCGATCTGCTTTCCCCGGCGGCTCCAGAGATATTTTTCGCAGACTGTATATATATCACCGCGCATCCGTTCAAGCAGGCTGCTGTCCCCGATCATGCTGTCGATCGTAACGGCCAGGTCTCCCGGATCGCCGGCCCGGAAAAAACATCCTGTCCTGTCCTCCTCGATCAGTTCCCTCGTGGCGGGAAGATCGGAAGCAATGACCGGGATGCCATAACTGTAATAATCGAACAACTTCAACGGTGAAGACACGAATCGGTTAAAAAAAGTGTCCCTCAGCGGAAGCACGCCCACGGCTGTCTCGGCAAGATATCTACCGATTGATTCCTTGCTTACCCATCCGGTAATCTTTACGCTCCCCGAAGGATAAAACCTCTGCGAGGCTGCCTCAAGCCGGGTTATCTCTTTCTGGCTCTTCCCTCCAATGATCAAAGCATCAGGACGGCTTGATGTCCTGCCGAGAGCTTCCAGGAAAAGGTCAACACCCTTCAGCGGATCGAGCGACCCTATATATGTAATATACTTTCTCTTTCCCCCGGTCCTGACGGCCATGTGAATGCCTGTCCTTGCCACGATCATATTCACGCCAGGGTATATTCTGCGATAAAGCTCCTTCTGGGACTCCTGCAGACAGATCAGGCCGGTAATACGGGGTATGTACTCTCTTTCGATCCTCTGCTGCTTCGTTTTTTTCTTTTTGCCCAGATCATCCCGAATCTCCAGATTTGAAAAAAAATCATGCGTCTCGAAATATACCGGGATCCCAGACGACTCTGCCATCCTGACCATATACGGAAGAAAGGTCAGGCTTCTCGTGATGACGGCATCGAAGCGCTTTACGCCGCGACTTCCTGTAATTTCCCGGGCGACGCGCCGGTAATAGAGATGATTCGATCTGAAAAACGGCTTTCTCATCTGCCTGATAATGAGATTATCAGGCTTGTCCAGACCGAATTCATCGCGCAGGACATGATCAGACGACCGTGATGAATTTTTCTTTATGTAGAAGACGACTTCATCGATGTTTTCAGCCAAACCGATAGCATTATAAGTGGCAAATGTCATGCTGGGTGTCTTTGAGGGCCAGAGCCCGGTATGCACGTATGCTATCCTCATCCTATTTCCTCTTGATCAAACGTTCAGCCCGGCTTTTATCTCCTGTAATAAATCGTTTCATCCTTTTCCTGTACTCCACGGCTTCGGGATGGATATTTTTAATAAATTCATTCATCAGGCTGTGCCTTCCGCTCTTGCTGCTGAGCTTTGAATCAGAATCGGCATAGTCATGGTATATGACCGTCTTCGGCCAGTATATGAAAGAGTTCTCACCCCTGTCGCGCGATACCCTGTAGGAGAACTCCCATCCCTCATGCCCGAAAAGGAGCGGTTCCATGCCGCCGTATTCTTCGTAGATCTCCTTTATAAACGCCGAGTTCCCCTCGGCATTTATGATCGACGGAATCGGAGTCTCACCAAGATCGTAGTGCCTCAGAGCTATATTACTCATCTTACCTTTCTTCTCAAGCACCCTTCCCCTGAAACCGCAGATATCATACGACTCAAACGCTTTCTTTACAGATCCGATATAATCCTCAGCGACGAGAGCGTCATCATCAAGGAAGGTTATTATCTTTCCCCTGGCAAACTTTGCCCCGATATTTCTCCCCTCGGACAGGTAGAGATTCTGCGGAGTCTCGATATAGAGGATATCCATCTCGCGAAGCCTGTCCCTGACTGTCTCATTGAATCCGTTATCCACGACTATCACTTCATAATCATCTGAATCCTGCTTCGAGAGAGAATCAAGGCATTCGATCAGCAGCCTGTTCGTATCATAGGCGACTACAATGACAGAGATTGAGGGCACGATCCTGGATCTATCGTTTCTCTTTCTGTTGTCCTCGATATTGAACAGGTTATAATCGATGCTTCCCCTGTAGGATGTCATCGTTTTGACCGCTTCAGAGAATCTCCCCTTATGGAAAAGACGCCTGGCCCGGTTGAAAGCTTCACATGCCACCCTGTTTAGATCTCTGCCATCTCGATATCCCTCAAAGTCGGCTATGACCTCACGGTAGTATTCGACAAGCCCCGTGACTGTCCTGTCGGGATGAAGGCGCTCCACTGAGATACGGGCCGCTTTTCCTATCGTTATTTTCTTTTCTTCGGGGAGCCGGAGTACCTCATCGATCGTGTCAAAAAGGTCGCTGCTGTCTCCGCGCCGGCAGAGATAACCGTTCACACCGTCTTCGATCAACTGCTCGAAGCCAGACTCCCGCGTCCCTATGACGATCTTTCCGTGAGCCATCGCTTCAAGACACGAGTTGGGGAAATTGTCTATCAGGGAAGGAAGCACCACGGCTGCCGCGCCACTTATCACCGGGTAAAGCTGTGGATGTTTCAGGATCCCTGTAAATACGATCCTGTCGCTGTACCTCCCCCCCATCTTTCGGAGATGCTCCTCTGCGGACCGGCCGTCTATCCCCATATCCTTTCCTGCGAAGACGAAACGCAGATGAGGATAATTTCCGAGCAGCTGTTCCAATATAACCGCAATCACCGCGGCACCCTTGAGAACTCCGATCGATCCGAAGAAAAGAAGATACTCTCCACTGATCGCGTCAGCAACGCTCGCGTCATATTCGTGGCATTCGAGGATAAATGGAGTCTCGATGACCCTTACTCTTGTCCCGATATCCTTCTCGATCTCTCTTGCGAGAAATCTTCCCGGACCGAAGATATGGAAAGCGCTTTCAAGCGTCTTCTCCTCGAGCCTCTGCGCCGAAAGATGCTTCGCCCTTATATTTTCACCGTGATAAGCTCTATCCCACAACTTCTGATAACTGGAGATCCTTATCACGCCAGGCACCGCGGCGACCCTGTGATATCCGACCGACCTGTAGCTCGCGTACTGGACGATATCGATCTTTTTTTCGCCGTTGGCGCGGGATACTTCATCGTTCAGAAGCCTGCTCTGGTGCATCAGCTTTAGCGCCTGCCTCTCTCTTCCGAGCGACATCAGCCCTCTGATCCGGCAAGCGGCGCTGATCTTTCCAGCTTCGACACGGTGAACCTCTATATCGTCAGATATAATAACGCCACTTTGATCCGACAGGGTGAATACGACCGGCTGATGACCGAGCTTTACGAGAGAAAGTGAAAGACGGTAGAGGTAGTTGGCCAGTCCTCCATCGAACGATCTCTTTTCGGTGACATATTCCGGCGTAACTAATCCGATTCTCAAGGTACTATTCCCCGTCGAAAGGCCATCCCCAACCTGTCAACAGGGCGTCGATCGTGCTGCGATGCCTGGATCTAGGTTCGGTTCTTTCCCAGCTTCCGTCTTTCTTCGAATACCAGTCGGCCTGTTCATAGAATTTGTTCTTCAGAATGCCATAGATGATACTCATCTCCGTTACGACGAAAGCCTCACCATCTTCGAGAAGGTCGTACGACATTATCGTATTTCCCATTCTCGCGTGTATCAGGTCGACGAATTCAACCATTTCCCGGGTCACTTTCGATCCTTCATATATTCCGCTTCCTGAAGCGAACGAGTTTTTCTCACTGTTTTTTCGAAAAAACCCCACAGCGAGCCGTGGCCCATACATGACGAGCCTGTAATCGCCCGTATTGCCGGGGATGAATTTCTGAAGATATATATAATCCTTCTGCATATCCTCCTTGAACCGCGTCTTCACTCCCTCCCTGAATACCTTTCTGACATGCCGGGCCAGGTCTTTCTTTTTGGCGATCAGCCGGACGTTTGATGAACCCGCTCCTGAAGCTGCTTTGCAGATAACGGGCAATTCCGCCACTTCCGCGTACCTCATCGCGTCCTCTTCCCTGTTGAAAACAACCGTCTCAGGAACAGGAACTTCAAATTTCCTGAACAGAATATGTTGAGCGACCTTATCATCGTAGTGCCAGTAATCACGGAAGGATGGATAGGTCTTTATCTTCTCCACATGTTCGAAATAGTAGAGCAGCTTCCTGGCAAGATTCCTTATTCTCGGAGTATGTTTTGCCCACCATATGAATCCGTCCCATTTTTCGCCGAGCAGATAATCCATCCCGTCGGCGCGCCAGATATCGACGACTTCGACCAGATATCCGTACTCTTCGAGGATCGGCTTATACTTCTCATGATAGCCGTTCTCGTCCCTGACAAGTGCGATCCGTTTCATTCTGAATTCACTCCCCAGGCGTCAATGCCGCCTTCTCAGTATCCTCGTGTTCGCTGTTTTCTTATGATCCTGTAGTTTCTGAATTCTCCAATATGCCTGCCCCCGGCAAGATATTTTTCGATAAAAGACAACAGGCGATATTTGAATCTCTCGTGTTTGTGCAATTCCCTGGAGGGGTCGGGATTCCCTGAATATTGCAGTTTGTCCTTCCAATCCATTTTTTCGATCATATCTTTGAGCACTGCCGGGTGAGTCCCTTCGAATCTGGCGAGCCTGTCCAGCGGCCCGAAATCAAAATCGTCCGGCATATTCTGGTACATCTCGTCGACTCTGCTCCCTCCCTTATGAACGGTATCAAGAGCCTTCTTTTTCGTAAGCATCAGGTGAGGCGGCCTGACCCAGCCATAGTGATATACCCAGGCATCTATAAGGGCGACTTTCAGCTTCATCGTCCCTTCCTTCTGCCTGTAATTCAATCCGTCAAATCCCGGGATCCTCCTGAAAGACTGGGCAGATTCCCATGAGTGGATATCGGGATCGTTTCTTATTATGCGGATCTCGCGCGGATACCACCCGTGACCGGCATGGTAATGATCGTAATCCCCCCAGAAATGCAGATAATTAAAGAGCAGTCCCTCGACATCTCTGTCGTCGAGATATCTTTCGCACGCGTCTCTGATCGATCGCAGGTATTTCTCGTGTATCACTTCATCGGCCTGAAGATAAAAAAGCCAGTCGCCCGTGCAGGCTTCTTTAGCGATATCAGTCTGGTGGGCGTTCTCCATCCCCCTTGGATATTTTTCCAGGTCCCATTGCGTGTCGATTATCCTGATCTTCGGGTCGCCGATCGATTCGACCGACTCTCGCGTATTATCATCCGGGTCCCCCTCGCCGATCGCGATGACGAATTCATCGACGATCGGCAGGATCGAACGCACCATCCCGGCGACGGGGTAATATAGCTTTTCCCCGTTTCTGACCATTGAAAATCCGCTGATCCTCATCCGGGCTCTCCATCAGGCCCGCGGCTGATCGATCGTCTCGGATACGATTCAGTAATCAACGATCCTGATCGCCTGCCCTGATCTGATCGACGCCGGCCGGGTCTTTGAAGTCACATTCATAAAGGGTCCTGTATTTATCATTGTTCGACATGAGTTCGTCGTGAGTTCCGGACCCGACGATCTTTCCTTCATCCATTACTATAATCCTGTCTGAATTCATGATCGTGGACAACCTGTGAGCGATCACGATGACAGTCCTGTCTTTTGTCGCCATCTCGATCGCTTTCTGCACCTTATGTTCAGATTCCGTGTCTAGTGAACTTGTCGCCTCGTCAAAGATCAGGATCGGCGGATCGCCTACGATCGCCCGCGATATGCATAGCCTTTGTCTCTGACCTCCTGAAAGATTCGACGCTTTGGGATTGATCATCGTATTATAACCGATCGGCATATCCTTAATGAAGTCATCGGCGTATCCTATTTCAGCGGCCTTTTTTATATCCTCGATCGTAATATCGCGATTTGTGCCATAAGCGATATTGTTCGCCACGGTATCATTGAAAAGGATCGACTCCTGGGTGACTGTGCCAAACAGATCATGCAGGTCGTTGGATCTTATATTTTTCAGATCGACTCCGTCGATCGTGATCCTTCCCTCCTGGGGATCGAAAAACCGTTCGATAAGGTTTATCAGAGTCGTCTTGCCCGCCCCACTGCTTCCGACCAGAGCTACCGTCTGGCCCTTTTTGATCTCAAGATTGATATCATCCAGGATCTTGCGTCCCTTATCATAAGAAAAACCGAGGTGCTCTATTCTGATCGAATCTTCGAATGATTTCTTTTCCACGGAATCCGAATCATCTTTCAACTCGGGAGGAAGATTGAGGATTTCGAATATCCGGGTTAGAGATACCATCGCTTTTCTTACTTCGGTATAAGCCGTTGTAAGACTCTTTAACGGCTGGAGCAGCGAAAAGATCGCGAAGAGAAAAGCGGTGAATGAACCGAGCGTGAAATTGCCAGGATCACTGAGGACCATGTTTCCACCGATTATCAGCACTATGATCCCGACAATCGTACCATTGATCTCGGACAGCGGAATATTGAAAGCGCTGTACATCTGCGCCTTGAACCATGCTCTGTAAAATTTGTCGTTTTCTTTCCTGAATTTCTCGTTCTCGTATTCTTCCCTCGCGTAAGATTTTACGATCTTGATTCCACTTATCACCTCCGCGATCCTCGAGAAAAGGATCGCGTAGGTATTCTGGATCCGTTTCGAATATTTTCTTATCTTGTTTCCAACATATGAGATCATAAGGCTGAAGACCGGAACGATCACGACAGTATAAAGAAACAGCTTCGCGTTGATGAAAAGAGCTATCAGAACGTAGATGATGACCAGCGCGAAATCCCTCAGCGATCCGAATACCGAACGGATGAACAGGTCGCTTACGATATTTACATCTGCCGTGATACGGACCTGGATATCACCGAGAGGTTTGTCCATGAAAAAAACCATCGGAAGTTCGAGAAACTTCCTGAAAATGATATTCCTGAGGCGCCTTATCACTTTCCCACGAAGAGTCACAAAGATTACCCTGTTAAGGAAATATATCGAATTCTTCAGGATCATCAGAGTGATCATCGCCACGCCGATCATCAGCAGAAGAAGACTGGGATCGGTCATGGAAAGAACACTGTCGATATCACCGAGAAGCCCCTTGTAGCTCTCGCTGGAGAACAATCCTGATAACGAGAATGTGGCAAAGAACCTGCCGAACACTGAGAACATTTTATCGAGAAACTCGCCGGAACTTGTAATAAGAGATTCCTTGTGCTTCGGCCCGAAGACAAAATCGAAGAGAGGAACGAACATCGTTATCGTAAGTCCGCTGAGAAGAGCGAAGATCGACATAGTCAGAAAGCCGCCCGTCATCAGCTTCCAGTATCTCGTCATTATTCGCAAAAGTTTCCTTACGTCGCCCATCAGTAATTGACACCTTTGATAAAGCTCAACATCCCACTATCTGATTTCTCATCCTACTTTATTGAATTATCAATGAAAAGTTCATAATTGACAGGAGAATCAGACGTTACGACAAAATAACACTGTTTCGGTATCTTTGCTACTGTTATTCAGTGATTTTCGTTATCGCCGAACGACTACCTGATCTTCTCGTACTCGAAGGTATAACTCTGGTTCTTTCCACTGGAAAGAAGCCAGTCGATCTGTTCGAGATTTCCATTTTCATCCCAGGAAAAAGATATATCGGCGCCCATCCCGTCCTTTCCCTTGAAAAGGCCGGTCTCAAGCCTCCCGTCTTCTCGATGGGAGAATTCTATTTCCCCGGTAAGCCAGAGATCGAAATTGATATACTCAGCCGAAACGAGGACACCTTCCTTGTCGTAATGGTATGATTCGCTTCCCGATCTGCCATCAGATCTATGAAAACTTCTTTTCAGAAGCTTCCTGTCACCATCATACTCATAGGCGAAATTCGCCGACAGACCATTGGAATATTTCCTGAAAGATCTCGTCAGCCGCCCCTCGCTGTCATGGATATAGAAGGTCTCGGTCGAAAAACCATCGGAACGTTTGAATATCTTTCTCACCAGTTTCCCTTTATCGTCATATTCGAAAAATGAAGGTCCTCCGATCTCGCCGGAGTAATCATACTTCTCTCCAGAAAGACGATGCCCGCCCGACCGGGATAAAAATGGATTGGCACTAGTATACCGCGTCGAGTCATCGTTTCGATACGTACCATATTCATAGATAAATGTCTGCTTCCATGTCCCGTCAAAATCCCACTCTTCCATGGCGAGATCGCCATGTTCGTCATATTCATATATTATCGAACCGATCTTTTTTCCTTCCCGGAGTATATCAGCCCCGGTCGTCTGCCCTGACTCATCGATCGTATAATATAATAATCCGTGGAACCATCCGTTCAGGCCCCTGCAGTCGGCTTTTACGCGCCTGCCTGCTTTATCATATTCATAATAAGTCACGCCCGAGACACTGTCGGACCTTTCGAAGACTTCGCTCACGAGATTACCCGCGCCGTCATAATTGTATTCTGTCAGCGATGTCCGGCCTTCCGAAAACTCGCGGTATTTCTTCTCCACGTCTCCATTACTGTTGCATGTATAGTAATTAATGGAAAACCTGCTTCCATCGAGGAGTTCCCAGACTCCATAGTCAATATTCCCGGCAGCGTCATATCCATACGTCGAAACACCGTTTTCACCGCTTGTATTCTCGTAATGAAGTCTGAACAACCTGCGCTCCGCTTTTCCGCCTTGTCCCAGGCCAGCCGCGCCAAGCTCAAGAGAGGCAAACAGCAGCAGGACAACACATGTCAGGATAAGGAATGATTCTGTCTTTCTTTCGTAGATATTCATCGCCCCGTCGTTTCCCTTCTTGAAAAACTTTTTCCACGGTACCTCGGAATCAGGTGGATATGCGCGTGCATTACCAACTGCCCCGCCGGCTGGCCTATGCAGAATGGACGTCCGATATCAGTCACCTCTTCAGCTCGCTGACCTTTATCACCGCCCCCGCGCCGGTCGGAATAAACCTGTCGCCATATCCCTTTTTTAAACCGGCGATCGCTTCATCGCCCGTACAGTGGCTGGCCCCGATATTTGCCACGCCGATCTCCCTGAACCTGCCCGTTATATCATTGAGGTCTTTGTCGCTGATTCCTCTCAGGTGAAATCCCCCCATCACCAGGAGCGGCGCTTCCCCGGAGATTCCCACCGCCATCTCGGCAAACATGACTATACCAGGGTGAGCACAGCCGGTTATCACGACAATCCCGCCAGCCGTCTTCAGAAAGAGAGCCTGTTCTACTATCTCATCCCCCTGTTCCCCGCTCGTATAAACGTTACGGCATATTTCCATCGGCCCCTTTACCGCGATGTTCCTGACATGCTTTTTCTTGATCAACTTCGTGTAATTTTCGGAAAAAGAGGACGGCGCAAATACGAGGACCTGATCGTTCTCGGCAATAAATTTCTCGAGGCCACCAATATGATCCCAGTGTTCGTGCGAGATGACTACGATATCGATCGCTTCCGGATCTATCCCCATCTTCTTCATATTCTTCAGAAGAACCTCTCCATCTCCTCCCGTATCGAACAATATCGTCTTCTCCATACCCTCTATCACGCAACCGAATCCCCATTCGCCTTCCAGGCCGGGATCTTCAACGATATTGTTGTATATGACCCTGATAGTTATATCTTCCCCTTTATTCACGGCGCCATCCTCCTCTCCGCTCACGATTACCTGTCCGCCACCACTCAAAGGGCTCGATATCAGGTCCGGGGGAAACATAAGACACGCGATCGCGAAAAAGACCCATTTAACTCCGAGCTTCACCTTGAGACCTCCCGATCAAAGATCTGTCATTCAAACGCAGCTCGCATGGGATCCCACGCCGGTATCATCTCGGGTTCGGTATCGAGGAGCTTGAGAACGCTTTTCGGCAGATGTTTCTTGTGTACGATCACGTTGAAGACGTATTTACCGAACCAGTCGTCATACATCGTCCAGTATCCTCCGTCCCCCCTGTCGGTCCCCCATGAATTCTCAACGCGCCATTTGACCGGCCTGTTGTCTTCAAGGTCGACTCCGACAAATACCATCGCGTGGTTCGGCGCTCCTCCCCTGTACTGCACCAGTTCCGCCTTGGTCAGGTCATGGTCGATCCCGAGCAACGTATTGTAATCATAGACATCGACGGCAAGCACTCCTTCATCGACATCGTTCTCCTTGCCGATATCCGCCGCGAACCAGACCGGTTCCCCTTCCTGAATCCCACGGATCGAGTATTTTTTAAGTTCTTCAATATCGAGGTTTATAAACCTCATATTCGGCCTGTCGTAGATGCCTCTGCAATAATCGATCTCGTAATACCTGTCGTATCCATACGCCGGGTAATCTATGATCGTAACATAATCACCGAGATCGATTCCGACCGCTTCCTTGTAAAAAGAGACCGGAGTGAATTTTTTATCTATTATCTCATCATCCTTGTTTTTGACCTTCCATACGAATTCCTCTGGCGGTTCACCCATGTGAAGGACGAGGACGCGATAAAAATCTTTCATCATCTCCATCTTGCGCGACCCGATCTGGTCGCTCCCTACTCCACTGGAGACCATCTTTCTCAGTTCGGCCGCGTCAGCCCTCGCCATCCTGTTAAGCACCCTGTTCATTCTTCCCGTATCGCTGGTATGACTCGTTTCCCTGCTTACGCACTGGGGGACGACCCCGTATTTTTCGATCAGGTCGACATGGTAACTCCACCATCCCCCGTCAGGGACAGGGTTGTTCAAAAGAGCCTGCAGGGTCCTGTCGTCGATATCCCTGTCAGCCGTTTCGATGACGGATTCCAGAAACATATTGGCTTTTTCAAGCTTGTCCCAGAAGAAGAGATAGTTTTCGGAGAATTCAAAACTGTCCAGTTTGAATCTTTCCATTACCGCCGGGCGCATCACGTTGAATCCGGCGAACATCCAGCAACGGCCGCTGCTCTTCTGATTGGTTATCCCTTTCGCTTCGACCTTGTCACTGAAAATGTCATCCTGCCTGTTGTAAAATTCCCTGTTGAGTGTCAGTTTCTTGAGATCGTTATTCGAGATGGCATTCATCAACGCCCTCGCCTGTGAATCGACCCTGAAGGAAGACCGGATCTCCCTGATATCTCCCTTTCCAAGTCCCTTCCCTTCCCCGGCCATGGCCGGGCCACAGAGAAAAGTTGCCATAGCGATCATAATCACTGCAAAGGCAAGTCCTCTATAACTCTTCATCAGCACAGGTCCTTTCCTTTTTTAAACCCCACTCGCTCAAGCTCGATCAAAAAGGCGCGAGATCCCGGATCACCAGTATATCACCATCTCGCCGGCGCCTGAAGGGATCCAGCATCTTACGCCATCCTCAAGTTCTATATACCACCAGTCGGTCCTTTTTTCCAGCAACCTGAATTCCGTTCCTGAATACAGAGGCTCCGTGAAACTCTTCTGATACGTCTCCGCGTCACCCTTCCGGGCTGTCACTTCAGATGAGATTATCACCCCCGCGGGCCTTCTGCTCCGGCCTATCTTCTCCACGCCGAGGGAGACAAGAAAAACGATGCTTATGATAGAGAAGGCGACGATCATTGTCCTGACCCAGCTTCTCCTGAGAAAAAGTCTTAATGTCGCTGACAACCATATCAGGGCGAACGATACCAGAAATATCGTAAGTCTCGCTCTTGACGAGATGTCGTAATGAAGGAAAAAAAGAGTCTTGAAGACCTTCTCTCTTTCCGTTGCCTCGACCCTGTTGACGCGCCTGCTTCTCGCGTACTCGAGATTCTGGCGCAGGTTCTCATCGTTGGGGCGGTATAACCCCGCCCTCTTGTAATAGAGTATCGCTTTTCCCAGGTCGCCAAGCCTGAACCAGGCGTTGCCGGTATTGTAAAAAAGTCTTCCGTTCCGTACTTCACCCTCTCTCATTATGAGTTCGAAGTTGAGAATCGCCTTGTGATAGTAATCTTTCGCCCCATCCGGATCGCTCAGATCGAGTTCCATCCCCTTTCTGAAAGACATTTCGCCATCGGCAAGGTAAGTTTCGATCTTTTCCGCCGTCAGCCTTTCAGAGGCTGAATATGCTGATCCGCTTGCCGACAGAACTATTATAAATACCAGCAATAAATAACCGATCAGGCCTGTTCCCGGGATAAAAGCGATCGCCGGTCTCGGGCGTGATTTCAAAGATATTCCAGTCATAATAAGATGCTCCCGCTCACTCACCGCTTTCCATCATTTCCATCATCCATCCAGGGACTTTCCCGCGCCGATGCCACGTGATCTCAGCATAATTAAAAATATATATCACAGGACCCTGTCCAACTCCGCGGCCGATCGCGCGACCATCCCTGCAAGCTCCTGACCGCTGATCGCGTCCGATCCGCCCCCCCCGTACGCCCCGTGCTCGCACTTCTCCATCGCTTCTCTCACCGATCTTCTTATATCGGGATCAATACCGCGCTTACCAAGTATCCTGTCTACTTCTCCGGCTGTAAGAGCCGCTCCGCTTATACGAAGTTTATCACCGAGAAAAGCTTTATAGCTCTCCATCACCCTGGCATTGAACGACTCCACGGAAAGCTCCTTTTCCCGTCTTATCTGGGAAAGTGATCTGTTAAACATCTTTAAAGCGCCTTTTGCCTTCAATCCTTTCGGATCGGAGGCGCGCCGTCTGAGCATTGACCGCGTCAACCAGACTGCGATAAAGAATACCGGAGGAATAAGGATGATCGTTATCATACGCGCGTCGCCTGTCACTGTCTCGATCCCCGCTTCTTCCGAAAGGATCAGGTCCGGGCCTTCATAATTGTACGCTATCCCTTCCTTCCACTGTTCGAGCGGCGAACCCGAGACCCCCGCTTCGATCCCCTCCGCGTCGCTCGCCGTCACGACTCTTGTCTCTCTGACCACAAGCGGTATCGGATCGGAAGCAGCGATCAGATACTTTTCCTTTTTTGTGTCGAAATAGGCGATCCTCACAGGCGGTATCTGCGTCACATTGTCGTACCTTGCCCTGAGAGTCTGGGTAAAGATCTTCTTTTTTCCCTCGATCTTTCCATCGGCCCTTTCATCAGGTATCTTGAAATCATCACTCATCCCCTTCTGGGAAGAGAGGGAGGGAAGCTGGAGTCTGCCTAGATAATCAGGTCCCTGAAGGATGATCTTAAGGGTTATAGGGTCTCCCACGTTCACCTCGGTCGGATCGGCGATCGCCTCTATCTTTATCTCCCCGACATGCCCGGCAAACCCTTCCGGTCTTCCTTCTTCCGGAAGCGCCTTGACGTCGAGACTGAGTGTGTTTGAAGGGACGACATATTTTTTAAGGCTTCCCCTCCAGCTTCCGCTATAGCTGTCGGAGAAGAAATCATCAAAGAAATCGCGCCTGCTGCGTATCCCAGTGCCTGATTCGCAGGCAACAATAAATTCCGGTATGACGAACATGCCCGGCTGGTTCGGTATCAGCGCGATATTGAAGGTGAGCGTGACATACTGCGCGCCATCGATCGTCCCCCTGCCTTTTTCGGCAATCACCTCGCCGTTTCCAAGAGGCACCCTGAAATATTTTTTCGAAGGATCTATCTTCACTTCGGGAGTCTCGAAATCGAAAGACTCGTTCTCCAGGACCGGAGCGGTAAAACTGAAACTTTCCACGTCCCTGTTCAGATACCAGGAGACGGTAAGGACTACCGGTTCGCCTGTATAGCATGTGTCTCTGGAAAGTTTAATATGAAGCTTGAAATCTTCGCTTTCCTCCGGCCGTTTCACCGAGATCGTGACCGGGTTCGTTTTGAAGACGGTTCCCGCGACATGGACATCAAGGGAAGGTATGACCAGCCTGCCGGCAACTTTCGGAGTCAACCGGTAGGTGAATACGAATCCCTTCTTGACAGTTCTCTGAACCTTGCCATTGATTATCGATATAGACTGGCTCGAGTTGTTCGACCCGCCGACATATTCGACGGTGAATCCCTTTAGTGAAGAATAATCCGGAAGTACCGCTTCATCCGTCCCATCGACCGATACCTGCATGAGGAAAGACTCGCCGACATAGACGTCCCTCGATTCAACATTCGTCACGACGCGTATATCTTCGGCGTGGCAGATCCCCGACAGGAATATTAATGCCGAGAGGGATGCAAGCACCGCAGTATTCACTCTTACCGTCGAATCTTTCAAAAAAGCCTCCCGGACTACCAGTCCTTATCTACCTTCTTATAACCGCCAGCCGCCTGTTGCTTCCTTTTCTTTCTGTTTTCTTTCTCTTCATCAAGAATACCCCTCGCCGTCTCGCTTCGCGCCTGCTGCTGCTTCTGGTCCTCCTGCTGGTTTTGCTGATCC
Organism: Candidatus Krumholzibacteriota bacterium; assembly: GCA_016932415.1. Taxonomy (NCBI): domain Bacteria; phylum Candidatus Krumholzibacteriota; species Candidatus Krumholzibacteriota bacterium. The sequence continues at coordinate 16,147 of JAFGCX010000016.1, read as the reverse complement.
TGCTGGTCTTGCTGGTCCTGCTGAGCCTGATCGTTATTCTGCTCCTGCTGTCCCTGCTGTTTATCTTTATTATCACCCTGAGTGAGAAGTTCAAGGGCTTTATTCATCTGATCGAGCGCAAGTTCCTGCTCCGCTGCCGAAGCACCGGCGTCCCGCGCCTCAAGCTTCGAGGCGGAACCTTTCTGATCGACCACCGCTGAATCGAGGTGAGAAGACGCCTGCTGAACAGGTTCGGGAACCTCGGAAGGGAAAAGTCCATCGAGCATATCACCGACATTCGATGTCGAACTCTCTATACTTTTTTGTTTACCGCCAGCCTGTTCTATCCGGCTCTTCCAGTCCGCCATGGCCCTGCGGGAGTCATCGTCGAGATCGAGTGTGCTGTCCCGAAGTCCCTCCTGCCTTTCGATAGAAGCAAGAAGCGAATCGACGACCTCTTTCATCTTCTCCTGCATCTGCTCCATCTCTTCCTTCTGCTTCTGTATCCTGTCGAGCAGGTCCTTGATGTACAACCTCACTATCTCCATATTATGAGCGGCGTCTTTCAGATCAGGGTCTTTTTCGAGAGCAGTCGCGTAGAATCCGACGCTTTCCCTGTAGAATTCGAGGGCTTTCTCCATGTCACTGTCCGATTGCCTCAACCCCTCGCTGAAGGCGCAGTTGCCCGTGTTGTACCAGGCTTTCGCTTCGAGAGGAAGGTCTTTCGTCTTCATCGCCGCGTCCTCGAAATGCTTTCTTGCCCCGGCGTAATCCTCCTGACGATAGAAGACATCCCCGAGGTTGAAGGCGACAATGGCCGACTCGGGCAGTTTGACGGAGGCTTTCTCGTAGAACTCCGCCGCTTTCTCGTACCTGTTACCGGCAAATTCCCTGTTTCCCCTGGCCACCAGTCTTCCTCCTGATTCGGCCCAGGCTGAGCCGGAAAAGACAAGGGACGCGATAATCACCGGAATAGTGGCGGTTTTGCAATATCTCATATTCATGCCTTCCTCCTTCTCTCGGAGACAAGCATCTCAAAGATCAGCAGGATAAAAGCGATCGACAGGAATATCTGGAACTTCTCCTCGTAAAGCTTGATCGTCAGTGATTCTATCTCTCTTTTCTCTTCCCCTGCGATGAGTTTGGTGTAGACATCGCCAAGATCGATCGTGCCGGTAGCGACGTTCAGATACTTGCCACCGGGGGTCGTGCTGGCCATCTTGCGAAGTGTGGCCGCATCGAGTCTGCTCCAGACCTCCTGCCCGTTATATGTCATGAAAGACTTGTTTCCATGTTCGTCGGTGACCGGGATCCTCCGCCCCTGGGTCTCGTCGCCGAGACCTATGGCGATCATCCTGATTCCGCGCCGCCCTGCCTCTTCGGCAGCTTCGACTGGAAAGGAGTCGTGATCCTCACCATCCGTTATCAGGATCATATCCTTGTATTTTTTCTCCTGGTCATCGAAACCCTCGTCAAGGACCTTCCGGATCGCGTCTCCGATCATCGTTCCACCGCGCGCGATACTGTTTATATCTACATCATCGAGCATCAGGTTGAAAAATCCGTAATCGAGGGTAAGGGGACATTTAAGAGCCGCCGTACCGGCAAAGACAACGAGCCCGACGCGGTCACCTTCCAGTTTCGATATCATATCGGCGATGGCGTATTTGGCGCGTTCCAGCCTGTTCGGCGCGAGGTCTTCAGCGATCATGCTTTTCGACACATCGAGAACGAATATTATATCGCGCCCCCGTCTCTCGACGGTCCTTGGCTTAGGATTCCAGGCCGGCCTGGCCAGAGCGACTACGACAAAAGCCGCCGCGGCAAGAATAAGAGCTGCTTTCAGCCTTCTTCCAGCCGGATTTACCGACATCGATACGCGCTCAAGAAGTCCCGCCTCTATAAAGATCCGCAGAGCCCTGCTCCTGCGGTACGCCGCCCAGGCATATAGCGCTCCGAGTGCCGGGACCAGCCAGAGAAGAAGAAGTATCTTTATATTACCGAAATGCATCGCCAGAAATCCTGCCCTTTCGACCTGATCGATCAACGCGAGGCCTGATCGTATTATATCGCCCTACGGAATCCTCCTGAATATCATGGTGGAGATGACGACTTCGAACACGAGAAGGATCAGGGCAGCGACCGTGAAGGAGACGAAAAGTTCCCGGTAGTCGACATACCTCACTGATTCTATCTCGCTTTTTTCAAGCCTGTCGATCTCCTCGTATATCTCCCTCAATGACTTGTCGCTCTCGGCAAGCCTGAAGACACCGCCGGTCATTTCCGCGATAGCTTCAAGCGGCCTTGTATCGACCCTGTTCGCCGTCGGCACCTTGAAATTTCCGAATAGAGTGTTGATCGTATTGACTCCCTGGTCACCTCCAACACCTATCGTATATATCTTGATCCCCCAGTCAGCAGCGAGTCTGGCCGCCTCCACGGGAGTCCTGAGTCCCGAGTTGTTCTGTCCGTCTGTCAGGAGTATGATGATCTTGCTTTTTATCTCATATTCCCTCTCCCCCGTCTCGGAGGCGAACCTGGCGATATCCTCCTCCGCGGTCTTCAACCTTGCCGCGGCAAGGGCCACCGCGTCGCCTATCGCCGTGCCGTCCTCGCTCCTGCGTTTGACTATCTGAACCGTCTCGAGAAACCTGAGGAGAGCTCCATGCCCGAGAGTCAGCGGAGCCATAGTGTCAGCATACCTGGCGAAAGCTATCATTCCCACCAGGTCGTTCGGCCGCCCCCCGAGCGTTTCCCCGTTTCCTGTTATAAACTCCTCGAAGACCTTCTTTACGACATCAAGACGGTTGAGCTTCCTGCTCCTGTATTCCATTTCCGCTGCCATACTGCCAGATTTGTCTATTACCATCTCGATCGCGATCCCTTTCGTGACGTCTCGAACCTTTTCTCTTCCGAGCTGTGGGCGGGCCAGCGCCATTACTACCAGGATCGAAAGGGCGATCCTGACCGCCAGGGGAAGCCAGGCAAGCCTGTGCCTGACAGATCTTCCAGCGCGCCGGACATTCGTCAAAGAAGAGAACTTTATGCTTCCTCCACGATCCCTCCTCTGAAGGATAAAGAGGACAGCCGGTATCAGAAGCAGAAGGAAGAAAGCGTATGGGGAGGCGAATCTTATCATACTGGCGGAAGTCTATTTCACAGCTTCCTCTTTCACCTCCTCTTCCTTTTTCGTCGAATCGATGAAATCCCTGCAGGTATCGAAACTTTTTTTGACTTCGTCAGCAGTCGGTTCGTGAGCTGCGAATTTCACCAGGTCGCAGTGCATCATGAACTCTTTAAGTATAGTTTTCTGCTCCGGTTCGACGGGAAGCCACTGCCTCGCTTCGTCAATGAATTCTTCCGTCGTCCTTTCGGGAGCCCTGAGTCCGAACCTGTCTTCTATGTAGTGCCTGAGGATGTCCGACACCCTCTCTGTAAATTCAGCGTACCGTTTCTGATCAATCAATCCCTCTGCAAGAAGCCTCTCGAGCCTGTCAAAAGCTCTCTCGTGAGCGGGGATCGTCCTTGCCTCCTCTATTCTGTTCCTGCGCCTGCGAATGGCAAGAAGGACGGCGGCGACAGCTGCGACAAGTGCGGCGCCGGTGTAATACAGCCAGCGGCGATCATGCGGTATCGAAACGGGAGGAGCGATGTCCTTCAGCTCAAGTCCCGCCTGGTCTTCGGGAAGAAGAGAGAGTACTTCGACCGTAATCGTGTCCGACTCGAGAGTATGGAAGAGCGAATCTTGCTCCTGCCTGAAAGTCACCGCCATCGGCGGGATCCTGTAACTACCCGAGAGAAAAGGTTCGAGTTCGTATATCCTGCTCGTTACGACCGTCCCGTCCTCCTGAAGCTTCGCCGAAGGCGAGGAATAGTCGACTATGCCGAACTGGTCGAGTTTATCTCCGAATTTCGGCAGTTCGACGATATACCCTTCACGCGCGCTCGTCTCGATCATCAGGGAAAGATGCTCGGCGATCGTCAGCTCTTTTTTATCAATGGCGATCCTCATATCAACCGGGCCGCGCGTATACTTCTCATCGATCTCCCAGCCGCCGCCGGTCTTTTCCTCTCCACCACCGCCGCATGAGGCAAAAAAGGCCGCCGGAGAAGCGAATACCACAGCCGACAGGAGCAAAAAAAGAAATTTACCGGATCTTGCGTTCATAGTCTTTTCTCTGCGATCGGATCAGATTCCAATATCAGGGTTTCCCCGTATCGGGACCAGGCCGGTATCTCAACGGACCTCCAGCCAGCCTGCTATTTCCCCTTCTCAAATCGTGAATAGTGAAACACGACATCGTACTTGTCGATCAACCTGTTTATCAGCTCCGACTGCGCCTGCATTTCTTTTTCCTGGCGCACCGCCGCGTGGACCTGATCTGCCACTTCGTCGAACGGTTTTACCTTGCCATCCTCTGAATATTTATCCTTGTTCTTCCCGTACCAGTCCCCGAGTTCTTCCTCGGTGACCGTCACTTTACCTGCATATTCCTGTTCGAGGCGTTTCTGGACTATCAGTTTTTTCTCCAGGTCCCGCATCATCCTGCGATACTGGTCGCTCTCGTAAAGTTTTTCTTCCATGGCGAGCCTGTAGACGAGTTCTTCGGCGACGATCCTGTCGAGCCACTTGCGCGTCTCTCCCTCCCTGAGAACGCTTTCGAGGAGCTTTTCTTTCTGCTCTCTCAACTGCTCGGGGCCAAGCCTGCCTGCTACCTGCTCAAGCTGGGCGTCGATCTCGGCCTCGATCATCTTCTCCAGCTCCGGCCTTGTGATCTTCCAGCTCCCGATCTCGGCGAGCACTTCGGCGCCGTCGCCGGCGGCAGGGTCTATGGAAGTCCTGCTCCTTAACTCTTCCCTCAGGGCGGCGAACCGGCCGAGCTTTTCGAGAGATTCGGATACCTTCAGAGAGATGGACGGTTCTATCTCTTTCACCTTCGCTATCGCCTCGCTCCTGTAATAGGCGTCAAGGGCGCTTTCGAACTCTCCTGCTTCCTGATAGAGAGTGCCGACCCTGTACCAGATCCTTGCTTCCTCTTCTCTGCCCTCTCCCGTGGTGACAAGATATTCCTTCCACGCCTCCGCCGCTGCCCGATAGAGCTGCTGCCGCTCAAGCTTGATGGCGTGTTCTTCCAGCTGCGCCGCTGTCAGGCCCGACTGCCGATTTTCCCGCCTGCCCCATCCGCCGATATTGGTCACAAGATCGATCGCGACAAGGAGAACAACGATGATAAGCAGCATGTTCACAAGTCTTGAAGGGGAAGACTGTCCTGGGCCTTCCCTGTTGAGGCTCAGTTTAAGATCATCAGGCATTTCGTTCAGTACCTTCTTTCTCTTGATCTGAAAAACTTGACAAGATTGGGGATATAATCCCTGTCGGTATGTATCTCTATCTGGTCGACTCCCATCGAGGCGAAGAGATCCCTGAACTGCTCCGATTGCTCCCGCCCGAGCCTTTCGTATTTCTTCCTGACGGCAAGACTGGAAGTATCGACAAGGACTATCTCCCCCGTCTCGGCGTCCTCCAGCTCGACCAGCCCGACATCGGGCAGTTTTATCTCTCTCGGATCGATGACTGTCACGGCGACGAGGTCATGCCTTTTGCCGATCACCCTCATCGACCGCTCGAACCCTTCCGCCTGGAAATCGGAGACGAGAAAGACCACGGCGCGTTTGGTCGTCACTTTCCCTAGATAATCGAGGGCTCCCACGATATCGGTCTTCGCCTGGCGCGGAGTGAAATCGAGCAGTTCCCTGATCACTCTGAGTACGTGCCGGGTCCCTTTTTTCGGCGGTATGAACATCTCGACCTGGTCGGTGAATACTATCAGGCCGACCTTGTCGTTGTTCTTCACGGCGGAGAAGGCGAGAAGCGAACAGAACTCGGCCGCGACCTCGTTCTTCAGCTTGTCGACGCTTCCGAAGGTGCCGGAGGCTGACAGATCGACGAGGAAGATGACTGTGAGTTCCCTTTCCTCAACGTACCTTTTGACGAACGGAGTCCCGGTGCGGGCGGTCACGTTCCAGTCGATGGTCCGTATCTCGTCACCGGGCATGTACTCCCTCACTTCGTCGAACTCCATCCCCCGCCCGCGAAATACGCTCCCGTATTCGCCGGCCAGCACGTCGTTGATCACTTTCCTCGTGGTGATCTGCAGGATCTTGATCTTTTTTGTAAGCTCCGCCGGGATCATTTTTCAACTGCTCCGATCAACGCCCGATCAGGGTACCGCGACATTGTTGAAAATCGAGGTGACTACATCTTCCGAACTTTTCTCTTCCGCCTCAGCCTCGTAGGTGATTATGACCCTGTGCCTGAGGACATCCATCCCGATCGATTTCACATCCTGCGGTGTAACGTACCCTCGGCCCTGAAGAAGGGCATGAGCCCTCGACGCCATGGCGAGGAATATCGTCGCCCTCGGCGAAGCGCCGTACTGGATGAGGTCGGCCACGTCGAGCCCGTACGCTTTCGGTTCTCTCGTCGCCTGGACGATATCTATGATGTAATCCTCGACCTTCTCATCCATGTAGATCTCGTCGGTGAGGCTTCTTAGCCGGAAAATGTCGGACGCCTCGATAACCGGATTGACATCGAGATCGGGGTGGCTCGAAGCCATCTTCTGAAGGATCTTCTTCTCCTCCTCCTTCGATGGATAGGTGACGACAAGCTTGAGCATGAAACGATCGATCTGCGCCTCTGGAAGCGGATATGTCCCCTCCTGCTCGATCGGGTTCTGCGTGGCTAGGACCATGAAGGGATCACCGAGGGCATGGCTTTCCTCGCCTATCGTCACCTGCCGTTCCTGCATCGCTTCGAGCAGGGCGCTCTGGACCTTCGCCGGCGCCCTGTTGACCTCGTCGGCAAGGATGATATTGGAAAAAAGCGGCCCCTTTTTCGTGGTGAAATCACCCGAACGGGGATTATATATGAGAGTTCCTATCAAATCGGCGGGAAGCAGGTCGGGAGTGAACTGTATCCGCTGGAAAGAAGCGTTTATCGTCCTCGACAGGGTCGTCACGGCCAGGGTCTTGGCCAGACCCGGGACGCCTTCTATAAGGACGTGGTTGTTGCACAGGAGCCCCACCAGAAGCCTTTCGATCATGTACTCCTGCCCGATGATCACCTTGCGGACTTCAGCCCTCACCTGTTCGAGGACGGCGCTCTCTTTCTCCACCTTGTCGCCTATCTTCTTGACATCAATAGACATTTTCATCAGCTCCTCATCTGATAACAAACCATGCTCTAAACTGATCAATTATTATCTGCTAAAATCGCTTCTGCCCCGGCCATTCCATTCCACTCAGCGCCGGACTGTGCCAAATCTACCGGAAGATGCTGTCATTTTCAAGGTCAAACATCCGTAAACCTCTGGCTGTTAAAGCCGATAGGCCTTTTCGCCTGATGGTCCTGCGGGCGTATTCAGACGTTTTATAAACGTCCGCACGAAAAAAGTTCCCGGAAAGGGTTCTTTTCAGAAATACGGAAAAAGGGCGGGAGATGTTCCCCCGGGCGCGGCGGCAGACCGGGCGGTACTGAAACAGCTTAGAATAAAAAGAGTCTCAACTGACTTTATCAGACCTTGATAAGGTAATCTGTAGCCCGCTTGATATCCTGGCTCTTGGCGCTGAGGAATATGCTGTCATTCTCATGGAGCCTCTGGTTTCCCCTGGGAATGAAAAACTCTTCGGATTCTTCGCGGAATATTCCCACAAAGACGCACTCGTCGGGGAAGTTCCGATCCTCGGTGACTTCCCTTATCGTCATTGAAACGCACCTGGCATGCGACGGAACCCTCACCTGGTAGATGTCGGCCTTTCCCCCCCCGAGCGTGATGATCTTGCGCACTTTCGGACGCTCGACCTCCATCATGATCATATTGACGAGCAGGTCGGCCATCCTGACGATAGTCGTGACCCCGGCGAGCTTGTACGCCGGTTCATACTGGGGATCGCGAAGCCTGGCTATTATATGCGGTATCCCGAGGCTCTTTGCCAGAAGGGAGCAGGATATGTTGTCAGCTGAATAGTGCATCAGGCATATGATCGCGTCAGCCTTGCCGGCTCCAGCCTGCTTCAGGACGTTCAGGTTCGTGGCGTCGCCATGGATTGTCACCGCGCCGGTCTCCTCAAAGACCCCCTGGCAGACGGCGGCATCCTTATCGATGACGATGACATCATGCTTGTTCTCCACCAGTGGGATCGTAAGCTGGCGCCCTATGATCCCCGCGCCGGCAATAATGATATACATCTTACCTTCCTTTTGTTAAATCAGCCCATCCTCCAGGCCTTACCGCTGAAAAGAAGCAGGACCGGCAGAATCTCCAACCGGCCGGCCAGCATTCCGATTATATATACTATCTTTATCAAAGGGTTCAGCTGCCCCATCTCCTGGTAGGGGATATAGCAGGGGCCAATATTACCCAGGGCGCTGAACATCCCGGAACAGGACTGGATCGCGTCGTAACGTGAAAGCAGCGCCGTGCAGAGCCCTCCGATAACAAGAAAGACGATCCATGTAAAAAAGAGTCCGCTTACGCGGGAGATCTCGTCCGTCTCGACCCGCTTGCCGTCAACGACAACGGCGGATACGGCAAGGTGCGGCGTGCGCAACCGGAACACTTCCCTGCGGATGATCTGGACGAGGATCCCGATCCTCAGGACCTTGATCCCCCCACCTGTCGATCCGACGCATCCGCCTATGACCATCATGACGAGAAAGAGCTGCCTCGCGACAGATCCGAACACCGAGGATCCTATGTCGCGCGTCCCGAAACCGGTCGTCGTGATCACCGAGACGACCTGGAAAGCTGTCGCCCTGAAAGATTCCTCCAACGCCGTCAATCCAGCGCGCGCCTGCGCACCGGCATCGATATACTTCTCCATAAATATGATAATGATGAATATCCCGATGAAACCCCACCAGTACCTCATCTCCATATTGTCATAAAGCGCCTTCGGACGGCCCTTGAGAACGCGGTAATGGATGAGAAAATTGGTACCGCCGAGGATCATTCCAATGATCAGTATATATTCGATCAGTATATAATGCCTGAACCCGGCCAGCTGATAGTATTCGATGCTGGCATCGTGGGGAGAGAATCCACCGGTAGAAAGGGCTGTGAAGCTGTGGCAGACGCTGTCGAAAAAAGACATCCCCGTGGCCCACAACCCCAGAAGGGTCGCCGCGGTGAATCCTGAATATATGAACCAGAGGATGGCCAGCGTGTTCGCGAGACCCGGCACGGGGCGGCCCAGATCGATCTTGTGGCTCTCAGCGCCGAACAGCCAGTGAGATCCCGCTCCTCTAGACCGTATCGCCAGAAAGAAGGTCAGTATCCCCAGCCCCCCGATCCACTGCGTCAACGCCCTCCAGAAGATGACGCATCGCGGCATCTCGTCGAGACCGGTGTACATCGTGATCCCTGTCGTGGTAAATCCGCTCATAGCCTCGAAGAATCCGTCGATGAAACTGCTTCCGATGGCGATGACATAGGGAATAGCTCCGACGGCGGAGAAGACCAGCCACCCGACCGAACAGATCAGCATCGCGTGAGTGTTGTTTATCGTATCGGTCCTGAATGACCAGTGGAGCAGGACCCCGGCGCCGGCCGACAATATGATCGGCAAGGCGAAAGCATAAATCAGCTTCAGATCGCTGGCATGCCCAGCACCGAAAACGACCATCAGCAGGGGGAGGACAAGAAACCCGGCAAGGACGATCAGAAGCGATCCAAGGCTCCCCAGTACTACTCTAAGGCCATAGAATCTTCTGCGCAATCAGGTCTCCAGCGATGATAAGAGGTGTCAATCCTGTCCGTAAAAGAGTCTACAAAACGGGGCGGGATCAGTCACTAGAATTCATACATGGGAAAGGATAAAACCGAACTTAGCGGAAAATGCATGCAGGGTACATCTTGAGCCCATAACTTTCGCTCCGTCAGCCTTCTTCCTGATCGTCATTTCGCGACCACCCTCCAACCACTTTACCGGTTGACTAAATCACGCTCTTCCAGTACCTTTTTGCGCATGGAAATACGGGGATACCCCGGATATCGACGCAAACACGAAAAGGACGCGCGGCAGGGCGTTCTCAACAGGTTTTCGCGTATGGCTTAACCGGCGGTGATTTCAGACGATGCAGGACAAACAGTTCGGCGACTACAAAGTACTCGATTTCATCGGCGCGGGGGCAATGGCGAAGGTATATCTCGCCGTGCACAAGGACGTCCCGAACCTCAAGGTCGTCCTGAAGGTCCTCTCGGACTCCCGGCTTGCCGAGCGGTTCAAGCAGGAAGCTGACAAGCTCGCCCTCCTCGACAAGAATCCCAACGTCTGCAAGATAAGGCACTTCTTCAATCATGGCGATGAGTTCGTCATCGCGATGGAGTATATCGAAGGCCCCTCACTCGACCAGATACTCAAGGAGAAGACGAGCCTGCCCACGGGCGAAGCGCTGAAAATAATCATAGATATAATGTCGGCGCTAGAGCCGGCCCACGTCCAGGGGATATATCACCGCGACATAAAACCGAGCAATATCATGTTCGCCAAGAACGGCCAGGTCAAGATCATCGACTTCGGGATCGCCAAGGGAAAGACCGACCCGAACCTTACCATAATCGGAACGGCTGCCGGTACGCCGGAATATATGGCTCCCGAGCAGTTCGAAGGGGGCGAGGACCTCGACTACTCGAAGTGCGACATCTACGCGGTCGGAACGATGCTCTACCGGATGCTCACCGGAGACCTCCCCCACAAGGGAGACAACGAATTTGTGCTCAGGGACTCGAAGCTTTTCACTACTCCCGAAGCTCCATCAAAACTCAACAGCGAGATCAACAGGGAACTCGACAACATCATCGTAAAATCGATCCAGTGCGATATAGATAAAAGGTACGACTCGATAGCGGAGATGAAGGCTCAGCTCGAGATGGTATACGAACGATACGCCGACAGTCCGTCATCGCAGAAAGCTGGGAAAAAGGGAGGCAAGGCCGGCCCCTCTGGAACCAAAAAAGCCCCGAAAAGAAAAGCCCGGACGGGCGGAACGGGGGGAAGATCAAAACTGCTCCCCGCCATGGCCGGTATCGTCGCCGTCATAGCTGTCGCTTTCCTCGTCCTTAAATTCACTCCCGCCGGAAATATCACCGGGATTCCCTTCTTTGCTTCCGGCCAGGGTGCCCAGGACAGCGTGGAAGTCGCCGCGGATATCGATGATGACCTGGACGGAGCAGCCGGCGACGGCGGTTCGACCGGGAAAGACAACCCTGCGGGCAAGTCAAACTCTGCCTCTGACGGGAGCAGTGGGATCAAAGATGATCAAAAAGACGAATCTTCCGGCACCGGCAGCGACCCCTCAACAACCTCGCCGCCACCTGTCAGCAGGCCGGCGGCAGATCCCGCGACGGGATTTCTCAAGGTCCTTTCAAGACCGGGGTATGCCGACATATACATAGACGGAATCAAACAGAAAGAACAGACACCCTTTACCTTCTCACTCTCACCAGGCCGCCATATCATCAAGATGGTAAAGGTGATAGACGGCGTCGAACAGCAGCACACCGAGACCGTCATCATCACCCGCGACCAGACGAAAAAGATAAATAAAAGATGGTCTGGACAATAAAAATGGTTTAAAATCGAGGTGTAACACCAAAACCTGAAACCAGGGGGTAACCAGATGAGCCGCAGGCATCTTATCTCTGTATCAATTGTGGTTGTATCTGTCCTTTCGCTCTTTTTCTCGCATTCGTATTCCGCTACGCCGGCGACCGGGATCGAGCTTTCAGGAGAGCTCGCCAAGGCGGTAGACCTCTACCTCGACGGCGAGTTCGACGCGGGGCTCAAGATCACCGACGAGCTCCTGACTCAGACGGGACTTACTGCTAACGACTCGATAGCGATCTACGAGGTAAAAAGCATCATCACCTACGCGAAGGGGTACAAATACAAGTTAAAGTCATACGAATACCTCAAGACGATCTCCGGGATCGGCCACTGCCTGATAAACCTGCCCCGCGAACTCTGGCCGACAGAGCTCAGGGACCAGTGGTACAAGCTCTGCAGCGAAAAAGACCTTCTCACCTGCCCGGACGATTCGGGACCGAAGGTAAAGACGATAGCGGTGATGGAATTCGATAATTTCTCGATAGGGAAATACAAGGAAGAACTTGGCGAGCTGAGCAGGGGCCTAGCTGATTTCTTCGAATACGACTTTTCGAAACTGACCGATATCAAAGTCGTCGAAAGAGACAAGCTCGAATACCTCCTCCAGGAGCTCAAGCTCGTCGAGGAAGGTAAGATAGACCAGGCATCAGCGGTGAAGATAGGAAAGATGCTCGGCGCCCGGATGATGATCTTCGGCTCGATCTCCCAGATCGACAAGAAGAGCGCGCGGATGGTAGTACGCGTCGTCGATGTGGAGACGTCGGAAATAATCTGCACGGCCGACAGCGAGGGTGAACCGAATTTCGTCAAGATGGAGAAGGAACTGGTGCAGAAGATCGCCGGACAGCTCGATATCATGCTGACCGAGGAGACAGCCGCCGCGATAAGCGAATCGGCGACCGAAGACATGAGCGCGGCGCGGCTCTACTCGCTCGGCCTTAAATACATGGATGAATATGATTATAAAAAGGCTTATGAACATTTCAAGATGGCTTACGAAAAGGATAACAGTTTCACCGAGGCAAAGAAAAAGATGGAGATCTACAAACCTTTGATCGGCTGATCCGCCCCGGATGACAAGGAGAGTGTAATGAGCAGATATATTCCGATAATACTGCTGATCGCGGCCCTTCTCTCGGCTGGGTGCGCCCAGAGCCTCTACACTCAGGGGAAGAGAGCGTCAGACGGTGGCGATTATGACACAGCTCTCTCGATCCTGTACGAGGCAGTCGGTGAGGCACCTGATGATTTCATGGCCTGGAGAGAGATCGGCATAGCGTACTACAACCAGGGTGTCCTGTCCAAAGCGGAAGAGGCTTTCGCCTCGTCGAACAGGATCAGGCCCAACGCCCTTTCGAATTTCTATCTCGGCCTCATCTTCGAACAGACCGGCGAGATCGACAAGGCGATCCGGGTCTACGGCGCCGCAATCAACCTTTACGGAGACGGAGAGACGAAAGATATGATCGAAGGACGGCTCGGCGTCCTTATAGACAAAAAACTTATCAATGAAGCCCGGATGGCGGTAAGGGACGAAGATTCCCTCTCTGTCGTCGCCACTCCTCGAAACACGATCGCCGTAATAAATTTCGACGGTTCGAACCTTCCCCGCGAAATCGAGCCGCTTGCGCTGGGACTGGCCGAATTCACCGCCATGGACCTGGCGAAAGTCGGGGACCTCAAGGTCCTTGAGAGGCTGAAGATAAACGTCATCCTCGACGAGCTGGAACTCGGTGAATCAGGGTTCGCCGATCCCGTCAACGCCCCGAGGATCGGAAAACTCCTCGGAAGCCGTAACGTAGTGGTGGGAAGCGTAACTAGTACCGGAAAAGAGGGGTTCAGGATCGACAGCAGGATAGTCGATACCGAAGAGAGTTCCCTGAGCGGCACGAAACCGATGCAGGGAGAACTCGGCCGGTTTTTCGACGTGCAGAAAGAATTCGTTTTTTCTCTTCTCGACACTCTCGGAGTGCAGATAAGCAAAAAAGAACGCGACGCGATCGAGGAAGTGCCTACCGAATCGTTCCTCGCCTTCATGTCGTACAGCAAGGGATTGTTCTACGAACGGCGCGGGATGTACGGCGACGCGGCCAGATCGTTCAGAGAAGCCAGCACCCAGGATCCGGGGTTTTCAGCGGCCTCCGGCATGGCGGCTAAGATGACGAGCACGTCAGATTATAATGACAAGGGTAAGCCTGGCAGAGGAGGCTCCGATTTCGAGAGAAAAGTGACTTCCTCGATGCAAAAAGGTTCTGAAGAAGGCGGACTGGGCAGCGTCCAGGCGGCGAATCTCGCCAATAACCAATTTATCATGAATACCGATCTGTACTGGCTGTACGGTTCATACGCCATCGAACCACCTGGAGGAGGTCCGGTCGGAAAAGGATTCGGTACAATAATGATCTGGGGGAATCTGGATGCAGACTAAAAATATATTTATAACGGCAGCTGTCATAGTGGCTCTCCTTGCTACCGGCGCCGAGAGCCAGATAGTATACCAGCAACCAGCATCGTCTATCCTTAAATTCCACTACAACAACTGGTCGCTGGATGTTCCCGGTGGCGAGAAGACAGTCATTTCGCAATATACATTCGCCTTCTCGGGCTTCCTGCCCCTCAGGGACAACTTCGAAGCGAGGTATTATCTGGCTTCCGGGTCGAATAACCTCGACATGGGAAGCGAAGAAGCAGATATCTCAGGTCTCGGGGACCTGAGGATCCAGCTCTCCCACTCGTTCGTAAAAGACCAGGTCCTTCTTTCAGCGGGAGTGAACCTTCCCACGGGAAAACGCAAGCTCGACCCGGTCGATGAGAGGGCGATCATAGAGTTCCTGTCGTATGATTTCCTCTCCCTCCCGATGAGAAGGTACGGAGAAGGGCTCGGCTTCAACCTTCAGGCCGGCGGAGCGAAGGAGATCGGTAGCTTCAAATACGGAGTATCAGCGATATACGACTATTGCGGGACTTACCAGCCTTACTCGGGGAGCGGCGATTATGATCCGGGAGACGCCTTCACCTTAGCCGGCACGGCGAATACAAGGATAGGAAAGATCACATACTCGGCGGACGCTGGATTTTCTCTTTTCACGACGGACCAGCTCGACGATGAGGATATCTACAAACAGGCTCCCCAGTTCAACGCAAGGTTGATGGCTGTCCGTCCGTTCGAAAAATACACAGGCACGATCGGCGTCAGAATGATAATCCGCGGAAGAAACAAACGCTACAGCCTCAGCGATGGAGTCATAGAGAGCCAGCTGAAGAAATACGGCGATGAATTCGATTCGTTCCTGCGCCTCGCCTACAACCTCGGCAAAGGAACCAGCTTGGCGGGGATCGCCGGTATGAGACAGATCATGACGAGCGAGGAATACCTGGGAAAATCGTCGATCTATCATTTCGGAGTCGATTTCAACAGGAACCTTTCAGAAAGATTCAATCTCGACTTGGGCCTGATATACCATATGGGATCTACCGAACTCGATGATATCGATATAAGGGGCCTGCAGATCGCCGGCGGGATCAGATTCGCGTATTAAAAGGAGTTGTTGATGAAGACAAGAGTTTATAAACCCCGTTATATTCCGGTGCTCCTGCTCCTTGTCGCCGCCCTGGCCTTTTCGTCCTGTTCTGAAAAGATCACCAGTAGCGCGCCCGCGCAGGAGATCGCCCTCAGGATCGATCTCGCGGGAAGCAATCTCGACGGGACTGTCGCCGCGACCTTCCTTGTGACAGTGACCGGTCCGGGAATCGCCGAACCGATCGAGCAGCAGCTCTATTACCTGAACGGGTATCTTGGCGGCGAGGTCGTTGTCCCGGCCGGACCTGAGCGGAGGTTCAGGCTCGAAGCATTGGGCTATGGAGGAGAAGTGATCTATTCAGGCGAAACGGTCGCCGACGTCGAACCGGATGGGGAACTCAGCCTGACGATCGAGCTTCATCCGAGAGTGCAGATGGTCAAGGTCTCGCCGATGTACGACGTGAAACCGATGGGCACGACTCTTAAGATGAAGATCAGGGTCTTCAATCTGAACGACCTGCATACCTTCGAAGGGGTCCTTTATAATAACGGGATGACCTCTGAATATACCTACCGCGTAGAGAATGTCGTCATTAACCCGATGCTGTCCGATATCGCTGCGCTTACATGGTCGACGAGAGAAGATAACTCGGTTCGCTTCAATGTGACCTGCAGGACCGAAGGAGGCACAATAGTCGATTCCAACGGAGACGCTTTTCTCGCGACTGTATATATCTGGACCTTTTTCAACGACTGGCCTGCAGAATCGATCCATTTCTATCCAAGCGTCACGTTGATGAAGGACAACACCGGAAGCGACATGTCCGTCAAGGATGTCTACAGGGAAGATGCCAATGTCAGTCTCTTTCCCTACTCGGCAGCGATACTGGCAGAATACAAGCTCGGATGGGGCACCGGCAGCGAGGACCCCTCGTGGATAGAGGATACATCTCCCAACGCCCTCCATGGGACAGCGAC
>JAFGCX010000015.1 GCA_016932415.1 Candidatus Krumholzibacteriota bacterium | reverse complement strand
TGCTTCCCGTCGCCACTCCGTCGCTACCGGTCACCCCCACAGGCTGCGTTATCACGTTACCGCCTCCGGTGTCGGTAGCCGAAAGGAGGACTGCCCCTCCACTTACAGGATTCCCGAACGCGTCTGTAGCAGTCACAGTAACGACGACCTGGTCGGTCGCGTTGGCAGTGACTGAATATTTATCAACGGAAAGTTGCGATGACGCTGCATCGAGTGCTGCCGGCTGGATATATACAAGAGTCGTAAAAGCGTCAAGATTGGGAAGGACACCATCGCCATCGAAAAAAGCGAGGAGATAACCTGTAGTCTCGTTCATCACTGTATACATGTAATCAACTTCCACGGATGAATCACCGGAAGGGATGACGATACTGTTGATGGTAGAGCCGTGGTCACCGGTTAGATAGAAACTGCTTCCGCTTCCCGCCATCAGAGTTATCGTCTGGTCCTGCGAGGCTGATGTCGGATTGTCGTGGATATCTGTGATCCTGAGAAGGAACCTGGCATACTCTCCGGCAGTCACCGTCGAGTCTTCCGGGGTCGCCAGAAGTTGCACCGGATCTCCAGCAATTACAATCGCCTGTTGCTGAGCGTCAGTCCATGATTGTCCGGAACCCGACGCGGTGATCACCGGTTCGTTGACTTTTGTATCCCTGTAGTAGAATGAGACTGTATCTTCACCCGCGGAAATAGTCACTGAAGAAGTCGCGCTCCAGTTTCCTCCACCGAGATGGGAAAAACTTCCAGTCCCGGAAGTCGAGGAGAGAAGTATATCCTGAGCCGATGCTACGGTGCTTGCATTGCCGTATTGATCCTCCGTCCTTACCCTCATAACGGCGCTTTCGCCGTCAGCCTTGAACGATCTCTGCGGAGTGGTAAAAACAATCCTGAAGATCGGTCCAGCTACTATGTCAATAGTCGGAGAGACGGCGATCTCAACCACCGATCCTCCCGAAGGATCGGATTGAAGGGTCAACTCGACATCGCTCTCGACCAGATTCTGGACTGATGCGTTACCTGAAGATGAGACAGAATCATCTCCATAGATTATATCGATCTTCTGTCCTGTATCGAGAGTATCAACATATACTTTAATGATCCGGCCATCTATGACGACCGGAACACCCTCAAGTGTTCCTTCAGATGAGACTGTCACGTAACCGGCAGTTGAACCATTGGAGATCTGTGGATGAGACCAGTTGACCGGTATTGAAAGGTGGACAGTACCTGATGAGAACGGCTCAGCTGCCGTATAACTTATAGTCCATTTGCCGCTTGATCCCGCCGTGACTTCGGAATCGGGAGAGATCGTCCCTGTCCCGCTTCCGGGGGCGGCGGAAAGAAAAGCGGGAAAGAAAAATAAAAGGGCGATGCTCGTAACAATACGCTGAATAATCCGTTTATCCCATTGTATCGCCCGTGATAACCCGCTTGATCTTATCATGTCGTAATAATACATCATATTAGGATTTAATAAAGGCAAAGGATATGCCATCTGACCGATTCTTGAGGTGATTGAATCGCAGATCCCTGCTTCTTTGGTCGAATAATTCCGGCTCCATTCCCGAGGTTCATAATCACCAAGGCGACCCATAGACCTATCATGTTGTCATTAATAGAATTGCGAAGCATCTCCTATGGTCTTCAGATCTAAACTCTTTTTGATCGACAGAAAAGTGTGGAACAAAAGTCCCGATTCTTCCCCGCAGTTACTTCTTATCCTTCCATATTCCAGAGCAAAATACAACATGGACAAGTAAATTGCAACACAACATGAAAGCTAACATTCTGGAATAACTGTTCTTAAGAAAATCCGGTAATCATACATCGGAACCGGTCCCACCCGCGATTGAATGATAAACCTGCCATAGACCCATCGATACTCAATCTCCCGGATCTATCCCGATTATGATCACCGAATTGTTTCCACCAAAACCGTCGTCAACGGTTGCGTTATTACCTGGATCGGATATCCATTTATCTCCGTCTATTACGAATTTATATTCATATTTGCCCCGCTTGAGAGGCAATACGATCGTCCAGAGACCGGTACCTTCCCTGTCATACAGAGGATCAGCCGACGACGACCAGTTATTGAATGTGCCCGCAATACAGACCCTGTCCACCTTTGTCGAATAAAAGGAAAACCTGACACCTTCTTCAGTGATCTCCGGGCCCGCGCCTGGATCGACCATACCGCGGAAACCCGCTCCGGGAGCGCATCCCGAAAGGACAATGGATACCGCGAAAAAAAGAAATACGACGGCCTTTAATAATACGATTTTTTTATCCATAACTACGGCACAATCAATAAAGATGCCTTTCCTCCCATATGATCCGTTGCGAATCGGGGGTTCGACGGATCAACTATGCAACGCCTCTCATTTATTACAAATCTGTACCGATATCTCCCGGGGGGAAGATCAACGGCCAGTTCCCACAATCCATCGTCAACAGATATCATCGATCCGACCAGGACTTCCCCTGATTCAGCGTCCCCCGCCCCCCAGTTGTTCCAATCCCCGGCAACCTGCACGGTCCTGGCCGAACGGCTTCTCATCCTGAATATCACACTTCCATCCTCCTGTACGGGCGATTCGATCCCCTTCTCAATGAAAGACGTGCATGAAACGCAGGTGGTCACCAGAATCAATATTGAAAGTATCCTTTTTACTGCCCTTGCCCTCATGATATAACCGGCGCCTGAGTAAGCACAATTTCCTCTATCGATGATATATTGTTAATATACCCCAGCTTATCGATGCTTGCAACGATATCTGAAAGACGATCACTTAAAAATATCTTAAAAAACCAGACCAGCTTCTATCGTGATGTTCCAGTTCCCCGATATCGCCCTTTCAGCTCTATATAGATCCTCAAGAAGCATAATATCCGTCTCGTAACTCTCAGTCCTGAAGACACCTCTGTCGGCAATCGCTCTTTCCCTGCCATAATGAGAAAGTGAATACCTCCATCTATCGAAATACAAAGGAGATACACCAGTCCCGACAGCGATCCATCCACCTTTTCCGCCTCTCCAGCATAACGCTCCCCAGATATCTGTGAAATTGTCGCGCCGATCGATCCGCTGATCATCATAGATTATATGCCTGGCATCAAAATGTATCGAGAAATTCCTGTCCAGGCTGAGACCTTTTCTGATGACAAATTCCGTCACTCTGCGATCGTTCCTGTCCGGATCCGCGGAAAAATTCACCGAGAGCAGACCTCTTGTCTGATACCCAACCATCATCGAATCGCCTGCCGATTCGCTAAGGGAGAAGAAAGTCTCAATTATGTTCCTTGATTCAAGAAAAGGAAGGCGCCTTACCGAGAGATCATCACCATCAAGCCAGAAATTCCATTTTTCCAGCCAGAAATATTCAGCGGATGAATTTTCTGAAAAGGACTCCGACCTGGCGCCCAGAGCAAGGTCGTACGCCCCCGCCTTGAGTCTCAAATCGGCCGCATATCTGTTTCTTTCATCTCTACGCCTTCCTCCTCTGAGCATCGGGTCTCCCGATAACTCGCTCGAGGACCAAGACAGATCGGTAGCGAATTTCTCGCGGTGGAAAGAGATCCCCAGATAGATTCTTTTTCCCTCTTCCCATCTCCTGCTGTCGAGGTATTGAATCTGACCGGTCCCGTCAAGGTCGGTCCTGTACTGTGAAACAAGATCAGTTACTCCTGATAGATACTCCGCTTCAATATCGATCCAATCACTTATGACATACCCTGCCAGGAAACCATCGATCCTCATTTTTTCATAACCGGTAAAGAGAGCATATTGGTCATCCGGATCCTGCCAGAACCTTCCAGAAGGGCCAATATCATATCTGAATAGATAATCGCATGACAACCCCCTCATCGCTGAACCAATACGGAAGCTGAAAATATCCGAATCAAGCGATGATCTGCGCAGATACTGGATTTCATCGAGATCTTCCGGACTTACCGGTAATGATATTGATCCCGGCTTTTCGAGTTGATCGTAACCTACGATCCTGCTCGCGTAAAATATTCTGCCGTCAAAACCAAACGGACCTTTTCCCTCAGCTTCGACCCCCCTTGTAAAAAGACCCGCTGAATAGTCAAATGGGCCTGATACTGAAAAGAGTGATAACGGATCGCCGTAATCGAGGGACGCGCTCCTGTTGAAAGCGCCGATCATTCCTCTCTCCGTTCTGAAACTTGCTGAAGCACGGAGAAAATAGGAATCGATCCTTTCGGGCTCTTCCCAATCGAACTCGAATCCTGGCTCAATTTGAGCTTCGATATTCTTATCTCCACATTGATAGATAGGAAGAGAGAAAAATGATCCTTGCCTCTCTTCATTGGCAAACAGATAACCTTCAAATGAATACTGAAGGGCTCCGCTGATCCTCCTCTCATTTTCCCCGCCGAGGTCGGAAAAGACTATTTCGAACTGATCGGCGAATTCCCTGAAAATGAAAAATGCCCTTCCTTCTTCATCGTAAACGGGGGAAACAGGATCATCGATCGATTCACCATCTACGATAAACATATATCTGTACTTTCCAGTGACAAGAAAGAGTCTGATTTCAAAGAGACCATCGGTCGCTATCATCCGGTCTACGGTCGGATTCCATTCATTGAAGTCGCCGACCAGAAAAACCCTTGTAGCCCCCGTAGCTCTGACCCTGAAGACTACTTCCTCCTCATCGAGAAATACTTCTCCAATCACCGGTCCATGAGAAACGATCAACAGGATCGCGACAAACAGTTTTATTACAAAAAAAGACTTTCTCAATCTATGATCTCCCCCAGCCATATCCTGGTGTAAAACGATATCATCCTCTGCTTTTCCACCTCACGTGGAACCGGATCGTTCCATATCGATATAGATTCGCATGCGGGATCGAACGAGCCGAATCCAGCCCGGAAAAGGAATCTCTTCTGAGGTCTGTATTCAAGCTCGGCATTATAAAAACTTTCACCTTTCCCATGGTGAAATAACGTGCTCCTTATCGACCACGAACTGTCCAGGTCGATTCCTCCCTCGGCGAGAAAATAGAACTCGTTTCTCCCCCCATAATCATCGATCCTCGTCATAAAACGCATTCTCGAACCATACCGGTCATCGAGTAATGAAAATAGAAAAACAGGTTTTCTGCCTTCGGCAAGAATCATCTTTTCCCGGCTCTCGAATCCCTTTTTAAATTCTGTCCTCAGTACGGTGGATAGCGACCTGCATCTTTCCCCGGGTGGACCGGAATAGAGATCGGAGGCTTCCATGAAAACGGAGAGAGCGAGTTCGTCATGCTTCCACCAAGAAGTTATATTGCTCTCGACAGTTCCCGGTGCTAATTCTCCTTTTTCCCAGCTATAATCATTACCACTGTATCTGTACGATGGAACTACACCCAACTTTCCGATGCCTTCGAATCGCCTCTCAATACCAGTGACTTCAGTCTGGAATGCCATGTCATCAGGAAGACCCCTGCTGACTTCGCCGAACGATATCCTCTCCGAATCAATATCAGGCAATCCCAATCTCCACAGGTCTTGTGCTCTTCCTTTAATCGACCTGACGAATTCGATCTGCAACATCGCGGTCCCTATTCCTTTTCCTGCCGTCACCCCCGCGATCGATCTGTTCCCTTTTATCGAAGACCTGTTTTCAGCAAGGATAAATCCGGCATGCCATCTTTTCCCACCGGCCTCGATCTCGATCCAGTCCATCTCATCCCCGGCATCCGAGAAAAGAGGTAACCCCGCTTTTCTCTCGATCTGTGATGTCTCGTAAAAATCGGCGCTTCCCAAACGGAGGTAAAGATGCCCCCAGGCTTTCGCGTCGAGAGCGATACCCTGCCCTTTACCGGATATTTCAGGAATATCATCAGAGATAAGATTCAGTTCCCTGTTCCTTGTCCTGAAGATCCTTTCCCTCATAAACAATCTGACGCCCAGCCCTTCTCCAGCCAATCGGTATCTGATATCACCCTGCTCCAGGAGAAGACGGTTCCTGTGTTTTCCAGTCCTTTCATCCCTTACACCCGATGCTCCCTTCAGAAAGAATCTCACGTCTCTGAATCGGGTGAACTGAAAAAGCAGGGATAACCTGTCGTTTAAATGCGATTCGTTCTCAGGATCATTCCATGGATAGGGATCAGATTCCTTCATCAGCATTATCCTGTTTGTATAAACAGCAGCGCAATGAAAGTCAGCGGTGGAATCTGATACTGACTCACCAGTCGTGACACCATACAATATTTCTGAAATAAATATCGGGCAGAAAAGAGCGAGCAGTACGATAGCGGATTTCAAACACTTTTTTCCCACTTAGTTCTCTCTGTTTCTTTTATCGATAAAATATTCAATCGCGACCGAAGTATACAGTCGGGAATCGTCAAGCGGGCTGAAGGATAATCCCAGATTAAACCTGCTCCCTGTCCATCGGAGGCCTCCTGTGACTTTTTCCTTGTGGAAACCGGCAATCATCTCGAGAGGTACCGATGAATCGAAGAGTAATCCGAAATGGTCGTGATCTGACCCTGAACTGATCTCTTTTTCCCATGACATAACGAGGAAATCTTTCCATAACAGCGAGATCCCCCATCTCGATTCTCTTTCATACTTTGTTTTTTCTGTTCCATTATCGTACTCTCTCTCGTGGACATTCTCCATCACGTAGGCTATCGATACCATCGGTAAAGGCCTTATCATCACTCCCGCGTCACCACTGATACCTGTATCCATATCGTCGAATGGACAGATGTCGCACCCGCCCGAATCATCTGAAGAAAGAGAGTTCATCCTTAGACTTATTCCGAAGGAAAGAAAAGAACCTTCCGCGCCCTGGGCTAGCCTGTAAGCAGCTCCAAGGATGAAGACCTTTTCATTACCCGATGTATCGAAGTCTCTCCTGTACACGCCCGCCCCCAAAGCCATATTTTCAAATGGTAAGACGAAAGCCCCCCTTATGTCACGTGATACATCTCCACCCTCTCCGAAATCAAGATATACACTCCTTTCATCTATGGTGGATAATCCGGCAGCGTTGTAAAAAAGAGCTGTGGCGTCATCAGCAAGGGAAAGATATGAAAAACTCATCGCTCTTGCCCGGGTACTGTTCCTGACACCCGAGAATATATCGTTCCGCGGATATGCTTCCGCTCTTACTGGAAATACGGCGATATCCACGGCAGTAATTGACAGAACAAGGAATATTACGGATGAGAGAGATTTTATCTGGTTTGTCATTGCTAACCGGGCCTGTCAGCTTCGTCTATCCTCTTCAACCCTTCAAGGATCAGATAATCCATTTTGATATCCAGAAATATATCTTCATGTTCAGGGGTCACCTTGTTGAAGAATACAAACTGTCCTGTTTTCCAGGTCAAAACCTCGTACACGACTTCTTTCATCTGTTCCTGCATGGCATTCTGAAGTGATTCAAAATCAAGATACCCATGTCTGATGAGAATATTCCCGATCCTCTCCATACCTTTTCCGTGTTTATACTCATCGAGCGCCTCGTCAAGTTTGACCTGATCAATATATCCCTTTTCTATGAGAAACTGCCCGAGCTTTTTCTTCCTAGTATCGATGGTAGCATAGATCAGTTCACCATCCTTGATAAAAAAACTCGCTACATTCTCGATAGTGATCAGTTTTAATTTTCCGGTGAGGCCGCAGACAGAGGCTACCTGGAAAACCATCGACGGATCAAGAACCGACAGATCTCCACCAAAATCCATTCAGATACCTCCTCTTTCGGCACCGGTATTATTTCTGATCGCTTCAAGTCCGATCCTTGTCTGCGATATTATTACGATTACCAGGGCTGCCGCAAGAATTGTAAAGGTGAACGACTCTATGTTTTTAACGGGAATATTATATGACAACACGTTCTGCAGAAGGATTACAAGGACTCCCACGCCCTGTATACAACCTGCCATCTTGCCTGGCTTTGTCGCTCTCAACCTTGGTGGCCTGCCGATCAGCGTCAGGATTAGCAATCCAACGAAAAACTCAGCGTACCTTACCATAAGGATGATAAAAAGCCACTGCGGAACAAGCCCCTTGATCAATAACCACGAAAAGACAGCTACTGTCGACGCGACATCGGCAAAAGGATCGAGCATCAGGCCAAAGGCTGTCTCCTGCCTGAATCTCCTCGCTATTGCTCCATCAGCCACATCAGACAGAAGGATCAGAATATACATTATCGTGGCCGGCCCGGCCAGACCATGGCTGAAAAGGACTATTACCGGAGCGACAAGCAACAGGCGGATAGAGGTAAGGATATTGGGCGCCTGAAAAGCAGTCACCGGTGATCCGTCAGGTTTCCTGAAGAGCCCTGTCCTCCACAGCGCAAAGATCGTGACCGCCACGAATGGAGGGATCGAATAGGAGAAGATATCCCTTCCCAGCGTTCTGTCATACTGGATGAACAGAATAAGCGACCCCGCGAAGAGAACGCAAAGGATCCAGACGGCAAATTTCAATATTGAGATCCTCAAAGAGGATATGTAATTATTATTGTCATCCATGATCCAAAATTCTATTTCCGTTCATTTAATTCTGCCTGGGCTGCTGCCAGAATAGCAACAGGCACTCTGAACGGAGAGCAACTTACGTAATTAAATCCGTTTTTCCTGCAGAAACCGATCGATGAAGGTTCGCCACCATGCTCTCCGCATATACCGATCTTCAGATCAGACTTGACACTCCTTCCTTTTTCCACAGCGATCTTAATCAGCTGGCCGACTCCTTCCTGGTCAAGTTTCTGGAATGGATCGCTTGGCCAGATCCCTTTTTGAAGATAATCGCCAAGGAACTTACCGGCATCATCGCGGCTCAGTCCGAAAGTCGTCTGAGTAAGATCATTTGTTCCGAATGAAAAGAACTCGGCTGCTTCCGCTATCCTTTCCGCAGTCAATGCGGCTCTGGGGATCTCGATCATCGTTCCGACAAGGAAATCTACCCGCTGGCCCGTCTCGGCCTGTACTTCATCAGCTACCAGCCTCACTATCTCTTCCTGAAGAGTAAATTCTTTAGCCGTCCCTGTCAGTGGTATCATTATCTCAGGTCGAGGATCCATTCCACTGGCGGCAAGAGCGCATGCTGCTTCGAAAATAGCCCTTACCTGCATCTCGGTGATCTCGGGATAGACTATTCCAAGCCTGCATCCTCTGTGGCCCAGCATTGGGTTCGTCTCTTTCAGGGAATCGATCTTTCTTTTCAGTTCTTCTATAGAGATATTCATCATTCCTGCAAGTTCGGCTATCTCACTGTCTTCGTGAGGAAGGAATTCATGAAGCGGAGGATCCAGGGTCCGTATCGTCACGGGCAGGCCATTCATTGCCTTGAATATTCCTTTAAAATCCTCTCTCTGCATCGGCAGGAGTTTATCAAGTGCTCTGTTTCGACCTTCACTGTCCGATGCCAGTATCATCTCTCTCACACTGTCGATCCTGTCATCTTCGAAAAACATATGTTCTGTCCGACAAAGACCGATCCCGCCCGCCCCGAATGAAATGGCGGTCGAGGCCTGGCCTGGCCTGTCGGCGTTAGCCCTTACCCCGAGAGTCCGGATATCATTGGCCCAGGATATAAGCTCATCGTAATATCGATATATCTCCGACTCCTTCCCGTCCAGTTTTTCTTCGATAAGGACCTGCAGGACTTCCGATGGATTTGTCGCGATGGCCCCGGTGAATACTTCACCGGTGTTCCCATCAATCGATATATGATCGCCTTCACGTACAGTTATATTACCAGCCTTTATTATCCTGTCCCTGTAATTGATATCAAGGTCGTTAGCGCCCACGACACACACCTTCCCCATCTGTCTTGCCACAAGGGCCGCGTGGGACGTAGCTCCTCCGGCTGATGTCAGTATCCCTGAAGCCGCGCTCATACCGCGGATATCTTCGGGGCTGGTCTCAATCCTGACAAGGATGACTTCTTCCCCCTTTGCAGCCAGTTCTTCAGCGTCATCGGCATGGAAGACGATTTTCCCCGTCGCGGCGCCCGGACCGGCATTGATTCCCCTGGCGAGAAGCTTTCCTTCCTCGACAGCTTTCTTTTTCTGGGACAGGTCGAAGACAGGCCTCAGGAACTGGTTCATCTGATCAGGGTCGATCCGCATGATCGCTTCTTCCTTCGAGATCATCCCCTCTTTCACCATGTCGACAGCGATCCTGATCGCCGCGAAACCTGTTCTCTTGCCGGCCCTGGTCTGAAGTATCCATAATCTTCCGTTCTGAATAGTAAACTCCAGATCCTGCATATCGGAATAGTGTTTTTCGAGCCTATCCCGTACGCCTGCCAGTTCCTTGTAGATCTCCGGCATTTCTTCCTCCAGCGATGGAAGGTCTCTTTCCCCCTTCTGCAGTATGTTTATCGGTTGAGGTGTCCTTATGCCGGCGACGACATCCTCTCCCTGCGCTTTTATCAGGTATTCGCCATAAAAGATATTTTTCCCTGTTGCCGGGTCCCTGGTGAAAGCGACACCGGTCCCTGAATTGTCATCAAGATTTCCGAAGACCATCGACTGGATATTGACAGCTGTTCCCCATTCGTGCGGAATGCCATTGAGCTTTCTATATGTCTTGGCTCTTTCATTATTCCACGAATTAAAGACGGCGCTGATAGCTTTCCATAACTGCTCATGCGGATCATCGGGGAAATCGATATTCAACCTCTTTCTGATCATGAGTTTGTACTCTTTTATCAGATCTTTCAGATCGTCAGTGTTGAGATCGATGTCCTGGCGCACTCCCGCTTCCTTTTTTTTCCTTGTCAGTATCTCTTCAAAAGGATCGATATCTTCCTTGGTTTCCGGACTGATCTCCAGTACTACATCTCCATACATCTGAATAAACCGCCGGTAACTGTCATATGCGAATCGATCATTTCCGCTTTTTGCAGCCAGCCCCTCGACAGTCGATGGATTGAGCCCGAGATTGAGTACGGTATCCATCATCCCGGGCATACTGACTCTCGCGCCAGACCTGACAGATAAGAGCAGTGGGTTCTTCGGATCTCCGAAGGAACTCCCCATCACCTTTTCAACCATAGCCAGTTTTTCCGAGACTTCCTCCCTGAGGCCATCAGGGAACCTGCCTTCGTTATCATAGAAATAATTACAGACTTCTGTCGATATGGTGAATCCCGATGGTACTGACAATCCCAAGGAAGCCATTTCAGCAAGATTGGCTCCCTTACCTCCAAGAAGGTCCTTCATTTCCGAATTTCCATCCGAATTACCGGCCCCGAAGAAGTATACGCGCTGTCTACCCACCAGTATCCTCCTATCCATTGATTAAACAATACGTTACTACCATATCGGCATAAAACGGTATCTTTTGTAATGTATATCTGAAATCGGGTATATCTGTAAAGATTAAAGTCGATCTGAATCGGGGAGTATTATCTTATCCTTACTGCTTTGCGAGTCGCTTCCCTGTGATCCGTGGCGCAGTGAATAAAATATATTCCACTTGCTACCTGGTCCCCGTTATTATCTGCCCCGTCCCATCCAATCGTTCTTTCCCACCGGAGATATTCCCCATCAACGAGGACTCTGACTATTGCGCCGGCTAAATTGTACACTGCCACATCGACTCTCTCCCATTCCGGAAGGAACAGATCGATCCTCACCTCTTCGTTGAAAGGGTTGGGATAGGCCGGACCGATCGTCACAGAATCCGGTACCGGCCCATCGTACAGTCCCGACGCGAGATATCCCCGCGGTATCCCGTATCCGTAAATATTATCAGGATCTTCATATCTCGAAGCGCTGGCAAGGAGGGAATCCCTCACATCGATCGGGCTCCACTGCGGGTGGAGTTCCAGCAGCTGGGCACAGAGCCCGGCGATCAGCGGCGCGGCGAATGAAGTACCGCTGTAGCTGTAGTATTGATCAGTATATTGATAAGAGACCGAGGTCACGCCGACTCCCTGAGCGACAAGATCAGGCTTTATCCTTCCATCGGCGGTCGGACCATGAGAACTGGACCAGGCGATCTCACCATACCGGTCGACCGATCCGACAGCAATAACGCTGTCACCGTCTGCCGGAGCGATTATCGATACAGGGCCGAGATATCCGAAATTGCCTGCTGAATTTACTACGATGATCCCGTGCGAAACAGCTTTATCAGCAGCTATTGTGCAAAGAGCTGTCTCACCATCAAGCAGATCAGTCGTATACCATTCGATATATCCAAGAGAACTGGTGACAATATCCGCGCCAAGGACGTCAGCCCATTCAATACCGGCGATCCAGTTGTCCTCTTCGACGGTGATCTCTTCTCCGGTGATCTCGGTCTTGGCGAGTAGATAACCGGCTCCCCATGCCGGACCGATCAGATTGCCTTCACTGTATCCCGCTATCGTGCCGAGAACGGCAGTCCCGTGTCTTCCCTGATCAGTATAATCACCCGGCTCGTCCGAGGTGATAGTATCTCCCTGGACAAAATCATACTGATCGACGACGTTAAGGTTGGAAAAAGCTTCATGGGTCAGATCAAAACCTGTGTCCAGAATACAGATCATCACCGGATCGTTCCCCGTTATACTTCCCGAACCGTTATATCCTGCTTCAAGAAGATCGAGCGATTCGATCAGCATCAACTGATCGAAACTCGATCCATATTTTTCGGATAATCGCTCAGATCGATCATTCATGCTCTGAACGCCCGCTTCTATCTTCGATGCAGGCTCTTCCCGTTTTCTTCTGAAAGTCCTTACCGGCTCGATCTTTCTTACGAAAGAAAGACCGGAAAGAAGATCTATATCAGATTCTCTTGCCTCTACGCTCACCGCGTTGAAATATCTTGAGCAGGTACGGATCCTGATTACATATCGGTGGATGATCCCGACATATGTCGTATTGACAGGCCGGTAATCTGATAAGATTGACTCGAGACGGGATCTTTTTCTGATCCTTCTGGCAGCTGCCTGACCCAGGCCGGAGATCTGATCTTCATCCTCCGCCGATTCCACTTCGCCATGATCGGAGAAAAAGACCCACACGCTCAGAATATTCTCATCCCCGCCTGGAAACGGAGCGGTAAAAGGGATCTCCCGGCCGCCTCCCGGATCATGATCATCGATCGCCAGGCGGTCATATGAAGCATCGATCCTGCATGGATATGAAAGCAGCAGCGGGATAATCAAAGCGACACCGAATCTGAATCGAGAAGGCACCTGAATGACCCATCCTTCCACGACAGCAGAGATCACCTTACCTGCCTGAATCCTCTTTTTCTCTTCTTACTCGTCCGATACCAAGATAACAGGCTATGTTGGCATTCTTTTCGATCTCAGGCATTATCAGCTTTTCCACGGTGGACATTATAACCGTCACTCCCGGACCATGTCCATTCGTGACACACGATGCGTGTACGACGATCCCGACGCTCATGGCGCCATTTTTGATCGTTCTTCCATACCGGCAATCGGCGTCCTCTACGGCTATGACATCCCCCAGTCTGAGATCCTCGAGCCCGTATCTGCGCATTGTCTCGGGATCGGGGATCTGGATATCGTAATCACCACTCATACTGTGCCTCGATCCCAGGCCTGATCCCATCAGGGAAGCCGGTATTATATGAGTGACGGGGATTGTTATCCGCTTATCTTCTGGAATGAGCCTGATTTTTCCCAGAAGGCCCGGGTCGATATTCATCATATGAAGCCCTGGAAAATCAATAAGTCTCAATCCCTGGCCGTAAGACCTGATCTGGATCTTGTCTCCGATCACCAGTTTTTCCAGCGTTTCCAGGGAGAAATCTATTATGACATGTTCTACTCCCCCATGTTTTCCCGTGACGACCCCTTTTTCACCGGCGGCTTCCCCCGTTACCACCCGAGCTTCATTTCCGACGCACGTCAAAACGCTCAGTCCTCCGAGGCTTGGATTATCAGCCTCTTTGGAATTCAATGTTATGCTCACTCCCGGTTCTATATGGTCGCCCGCAAAATCGACAGCTGAATCACCGACACAGACATTATACGTTATTCCTCCAGTACCGGGGAGTATATGGGCTTCCCCCGAAGAATCGACAAGATACGGATTCTTCAGAAGAAGACGAGGATAAGACACAAAACCGATGACCGATTTCATGACGAGAAGATCCCTGTTTGTTTTAATCATTTCTTCATCCTGTTGTTAACCGGCCCGTGTGAATACCTTCCGGCCCCAGCGGGGAGGCTGCCCGGACCCCTGAAGCGATACTGGATATTGTCTCGGATGTCAAGGATTTACACGACCGCTCAATGGCCTGTCTCTTGAACTTTTCCAATAAAAAAGCCGCTGCCTTTGACGGCAAGCGGCTCAATGTTCCTTTTTAAACCAGCTCCCGATCATCTGATAATAATGATCCTGCCATAGACCGAACCGCCCGATGACGATTCGCACCTGAAAATATAGACCCCCGAGGAAACATCGTTTCCCCTCTCGTTTCTCACGTCCCAGCTTGCTATTCCATCACTGCCGTCCTCGCTTAAATGCGAATGTTTCCAGACCATGTCACCCGCCACGTTATAAACCCTTATCTCGCACTGCCTGGGGAGATTATGGAATTTTATCGAGTTATCCTCGTAATTATGATAGGCGGGAGAGATCTCCGCCGAAGAACCTGTACGATAGGGATTAGGAACGGCATAGACGTTCATCATCTCCTTATCGGAATCCCCGCCGGAATCAACGGTCATTGAAAGAGTTTTGGCCACCGATTCACAATCGACGAAATTTTCGGGATCGAGCGGATTATCCGGATCTTCGTCGCAGAGATAATTATCTACCTTGTCATGCTGGAATGAGGACGATCCTTTGAAATATCCCCTGTCATAACACGTCACATGATAATAATATTTAAATCCGGGATAAACATTCTCATCGACCCACTCATAATATTTTCGGCCTTCGTTATCAAACCTCGGATAAGCAGGCTCTGTCGTATCGCGGAAATAATCCCACAGCCACAACCATTTGAGCGGCACATCACCCGCAGCTTCAATATCGCTCAATTTGAAATAATCTTCCTTGGATATCTCGACGATCGCGTACATTTCACTGGGAAGGGGGGACAGGCCTCTCCACACGTGGAAGCCCTCAAAATCCTGAAGGTCCATATCGATGATAGCTCCTCCGCCAGTCAGGCTGGTATCTACTATTCCCTCAGAGAATGAAATATCAAAGCCGAGGAAAAGAGAATCTGTCGCGTCCTCTTCATTGAGAAGAATCAAGGGGATCGGATCACCTGGAGTATACAGCGATGTCCCGATATTTATCGTCTTCGAATAGGTACGGTTCACAGGATCGATCGTTTCGATCCTGATCGATATACTTGGATCGACGCCCACTGTAAGAGGATCAGTCGATCCTGTCATCTCCCTTTCGATCCTGACAGTCCTGTCAATATCGCCTGTGTAAAGCCCATCGGTACTCATTTGCGAGATTACCGAAGGATCATATCCCGATATCCAGCTTCGAAAATCGATCGTACCTATTCCGCTCGACAGGCTGTCATGAGGAGGATACCAACGAATGACGGCAGTATTTGATTCCCTGAAAATGGCAAAAGAGTCGACGGGAAACAGATCAAGAGTCAATGTGTCGATAGCCGTCTGCGCGAAGGCACCCTGGCATAAAGCTGATACCGCTATTGAAAAAACGATTACCCACCTGAGCGGTCTTTTTGAAACCACTTTTCCTCCTTTTAAATGCCCGTATCCAGGTCTTTTTCTTTTATTCACTACTTAATATCTGCCATTCGGTAAATATCACATCGATGACCCTGTCAACATCATGCCGGTTAAAGAACCACAGAGGTACTCCGAAATGGAAACTGTAAGCGGGAATGAAGTTGAGGTCTGGTTGTCCCACATACCTGTCCTTGTATTTCGTTACGACCATCGCCATCGGCTGATTGTTGATCGGGGATATCACATTCCTCGCGACCATCCTGTAGGTCGGGTGAAAACATCCCTGGGAAACGTTGATCTGCTTGAAATCCAGCCAGTATTGCGGATCGAATATCTCCACGTAGGTGAAACCGCGGAGCTGTGGATTGAAGAAACATGTCGGACATGTTATTTCATCCCACAGACGCAGACTGTCGGGGAACCCGGCCAGATGTTCGTTCACGATCGGGTCGAGAGTATTCTTCAACGCCCACTTCATGGCATCCCTGTCGACTCTTCTTGTGACGCCGGGAGCCATATCGTCGCCGGTATGCCAGATCGCGTCTACCTTGTCAAGGACGCTCGCGCAATAATCCTTGTACGGCATCGAGTTTACGCCGCTCGTGTCGTCCGAATCGGGAAGCATGTCGTTTTTGAAGACTGCCGGCATCTGCGGCGGAGCGTAGAAAACGTCATAGAAACCCCCGCCACTCCTGTCATTCCTTCCACATGTCAGCATATGACCGCCCTTGGCCATGAAGAGGGCGATATAGTTGATCGATACCTGGGCCGCCTGTCCGACCATACTTTCAGGTATAAAATGCACTATATCCTTCCAGGCTGTGACGGTCGCCGAATTGAACGTCCAGATGATATTGGCGTACTTTCCTATCGTCTCGATTTTCGGGGGATCGAGGTTATAGCTGCGCGCGTCGTAAACATCCCTGTCAGGTTCGAATCCGTCAGCCCTGCTACATATATCGATCCAGAAAGCGTCGTGTTCAGATTCCAGAGGCATCGTACGCAGGGGATTTGGAGTTTCCGTCGATGCCAGATCGTCCACCCAGAGGAGAGTCCTCTCCATTGTAAACTGAATGACTTCGATCTCGATCTTTCCTCTTGTTATCCTGCCCCCGTCATCCTTGACCTCTATGAAGAGGGTATGGACTCCCGAGTATAGTTTCTTCTCTTTGGCACAGGTCGTATACGGGCTGAACGCCCCTCCCCCTTCCCACTGGTTGGGATCTCCAAGATCCTGAATATCCCATCCGTATCTGTATCCGACTATCTCCCCTCCGTAAGAGAAAGCATCAGCTTCCCAGCAGAAATTAAGGGGAATACCGGGAGGGATTTTATGCTGGATCGGATTCATCAATGTGCCGAGAAATTTGGCCCCGCCGAGAAATGGCTCGGTGATTTTGAGGAGGGGACCCTGTTTCCACGATACGGTAAACTGCTTTATATTAAGGTCCTTTTTAAATATGGCACTGACAGCGCCCGCTTCGTCTTTCGCCTGGACAGCGAATATATGCTGCTTGTTCAGCTCGAGCACCTCATCATCGCCGATTTTTGTCGTGCGGCCCGAATCACCGGGCGCCCTGTAATATATCCACCTGCTCCAGAGATCTTCGTAGTCGCCAGGATTTTCATTGAGGTCCTGGATTATTGGAAAATCCTTGTTGTATATACCGTCTTTATCGAGGACGAGGCTCACCATGTAACGGATCGAATCGGGATCCTGCGAATTGGAGGGGGAATCTATTGGATCTCGCGCGTCCCACCTGAAAGTAATGACAGTACTGTATGATAACGTTCCGGCCGGCGGATGGGAGAATATCGCTATCGGAGCAATCGTCCAGGCTGTGAACGATCTGAAGACCACATCCGAACCAAGCCCCTCCTCATCGATAGCCCTGATAAAAAGGGTATGGGTCAGATCGAACCTCGTATAAACCGAAGTAGGATCATCTTCATCGTATGGCCTTGGATTCTCATTGGCAAGAACACGGAATATGCTGTCATGGGCAGTACTTTCGATCCACTTGTCTGCTCCCGCTGTATCCGCCTCGTTAAATCCTATGCCGTCAAGCCCCCCATCGACGATGCATATCTCGAAATGGGATACTTCGCCATCGGGATCCCAGCCACTCCAGTAGAAGTGAACCTGATATCCCGTCGTATCGCCTTCGACAGGCCCGCTTGAAAGCCATATCTCAGGCTTTTCGTTTGTCCTCTGCGAACCGGTAAAGACACCGTCCGAACATCCGTTGATCAAGACAACCGAAAGGGATATCGCTGCTGATACCGCAAATAATAATATTTTCCGCATTACCCCGTGCCTCCTGTCCGCATCATTGACAACTCCCCCGTAAAAGGGTTAAAACTTTTTATATACATAAATCAGCTTTATATAGAAATTTTTCAGTTCCCTGTCATACCTCGCGTAGTTAGAAGGATAACGCTCTACCTCGCACCACGATCCAAGCAATTCCATCACGCAGGGATCTTCCGTGTTAAAGATGGGACTTGTGCACCTGATTCCCTCTTTGAAGGTATCTGCCGAGCGCAGGTCTTTTCCGGTTAGCGTCAGAACCTGGTCTCCCATCCATCCCGGAGGAGTACTTACAAAATTCGAATCGGGCCAGTCATACGTGTAATCGGGATCGGTCGGAATAACGAGTTTGAATACGCATTCCTGCATAAGCTGGTTGACCGGTGAGTTTGATATCCACTCATCCTCCAGCCTGAAATAATAATCCTCATCGGAATCGATCTTGAACCGCCAGCTCTTTATTCCCGATCCGGGCGGATCCCTTCTGTCATCATGCCCGGTAGCCCTGATGATGAATTTATACCAGAGGGTTATGAAATCCCCCGTTTCATCATACGATATCGCGAAGGCGTTGCATGTATCCCCCATGGTATAGAGCGGCGTACTCATGTTTATATAAAGAGTATCTGAATTCAGTGGTTTGAATTCGATCGATGCCGTCGTCGCGGGAATCGAGTCGATACCTATCTGAAGATTATCTATAGTGGGAGTATAGTTGCCGTAGAACGAGACCGAGTCCGGTGTCCCGTCGGCCCTGTACTGCTCATCGAACGATCTGGCGTTGAAGACATACCTGTTGCTGCCCACGCGCATAGTTACTGAATCCTCATCTGCATAGCAGTTTGTGTCCTCTGCCCTGTTAGCCGGATACCACGGAGTCGAATATGAGGATATACCGCCGTCGACAGCAGTTCCCCATCTCTTGAACTGGAACTGGAACCTGATAGGTATTGGAGGATCATACTGAAGAATATCCCTCTGATCGTCCCAGCCGAGGTAGTGCATCCTCAACCTGGAATTGTAAGGAAGGGTGTCGACGATCCCATCGTTGAAATCAATCGTCCTGATCGCCGTATCGCCGTTCATCATGGTAAAATAGTTATCTCCATAGAGGATCTCTGTATCGGGGTCATGATTGATCACTATCTGGCAGACTCCATCACCGCTGACTATATCGGATCTGGAAAGCGCGCCGGCTTCATCGCGGGCAATGACCTTGAAATAGAAATCTCCGCTCGGAAGAAAACTCTGCTCATTATTACTGATCGCTATCGCCAGGGTATCGGGGGGCGGGATCCTCCAGTCAGGATCTCCGTCGCCATTGAGATCCGGATAGACCTTCCCTCCGTATATCCATCTGTACCCTGTTATCTCATTATTGCACGTCGATCCCCAGAACCTTATATTGACATTTTTGAACATGCTTATTGTATCGGGAGCATCAGCGTTATACGGTATCCAGTCAATACCATCCTGGCTGGTCCAGAACTCGACCTCGGGAAGACAATCGACCTTCGCCTTGAATTCCACCCTGGCAGGAGATTTATCCATCTTGCCGAGATCATCAATAGCGACTATATGGAAAGCCTGCCTGTTGATCATAGCGCCTATTTCGCTGTCATATCCCGTAAAAACGAATTCCGTGTCGGTCGCCGTGGTAAAATTACCAAGGATATAATCCGAGCCTCTCGCTTCGGGATTCCAGTCGAGCAGTTCCAGATCTGCCTGAAGGTAGGGATCCAGCGTTCGCAGGGTATCGGACCGATACCACATATACCTCGTGACGATACCGTCCCCGTCCTCACCATGCCAGTACAGGTGCACCCTGTAATCCGTTTCGGTAGTCTCGGGGGGAGCGACGGTCAGGTAGGTCTCCGGAGCCCTGTTTGTATCGAGGGGTTCCCTTTCCTCCCTGCAGGCGGGTAGTATCATTAACAGAGTAATGATGAACAAAGATACTATACCTATAGTATTACGTGAATTAAAGCGTTTCATATCCACCCTTCTCTT
Source organism: Candidatus Krumholzibacteriota bacterium (assembly GCA_016932415.1). NCBI lineage: Bacteria > Candidatus Krumholzibacteriota > Candidatus Krumholzibacteriota bacterium. Next base: position 31,017 of record JAFGCX010000015.1, on the reverse strand, counting down.
CAGTATTTTTCCCAGCGGATGTAGTGCCTCCAATCTATATGTAATATATGTATTTGAAAATTTGCATGTCAATGAAATTCGATAGATTTACGATTTTGCGCCAAGAAATCCGGGGCAAAAAAACGGACCGGGGATCTGGTCCCCGGTCCGAAAAAACGATCGTTATCTCTTCCAACCGAAGTTAGCGGAGAAGGATCATTTTCTTTGTGCTCTCATAGTTGTCTGCCTTCAGTTTGTAGAAGTAGACGCCACTTGCGACGCTAGAACCGAGATCGTTCGTTCCGTCCCAAGCGATATCATGAGAACCGGCTTCCCAAACCTTGTTGGTAAGCGTGCTTACCAGCTGTCCGGCAACGTTGTAAACCTTGAGGCTTACATGACCCTTGTTAGCAATGCTGAACTTGATCGTCGTTGACGGGTTGAACGGGTTGGGATAGTTCTGACCCAGCGCGTAGGTCAAAGGTGTCGTGTCGCCGGTAACATCTTCGGAGACACCGTTCAGGAAGAATTCCCAAGTCTTCTTGACGAATTCGTTCCTGGCAAGCGTTCCGCCGTCACCGTTGCGTACATACATGAAGCTGTGTCCGACCCATGAGGTGCGGGCTGTACCACCGAAGAGGTTGGTATACTGGTTACGAACGCCAACATAGTAGTTGGTCGACTCGTACGCAGGCAGCTGCAGTGTTTCAACACCGGTACCAGTCGCGCTGATAACATCGAAAGCGTTGATGATGGGACATCCGCCGAACGCGTAGTACGAAAGTCCGGCATAGATATCAATACCAGTCACCAGCGGAGTTATGACACCGCCGGCCTCACGGCCACCGGTAAGGTCATAATAACTGTCGTACAGATAGTTGACGCCACAAGCCGTAACCATGAAATCCAGAGCGATCTGAGCTTCAGATCCTGCCAGATCATTGGCTACCTCGTCACCGAGTACCCACAGGTTGGCTTTTTCGCCATCAGGCTTCTGCTCAAGCCAGTTGTAGAGAAGGTCGGCGTCATTGCTCTTGTCACTATGATCGGTTCCCTCGGTAATGGTACCTGAGTTCAGGTTACCACTATCCCAGACTACCTTCTCATAGAAATCGAGCATGAAATCGAGGGTCGCGCGGCTTCCCAGTCCGTTGGAGACCAGCGAAGACGGTCCATTGGTGTCATAACGATCCGGCATGATGCCGCCAGGGATGACAGCCGCGAATGCGGGATCGAAATAGGTCTGGACTGTTCCATCGAATGTTCCACGACCATGGAAATCATCTACGTAGAGTATGCCGGTATTGAGCGTAGGCAGACAGTAGATCTCGAACCTGTTACCGTAAGGATCTGTAGCAGTGTTCGGCAACGTCGAAGATTCGTTGTTGAGATCCCATGCTTCAAAGTAATACTCAATCTTGTACCCTCTCGTGAAGAGAGAGTCGTTAAGGTCGAGCATGTACTTGCCATCAGCCTCGTTGCCTGCAGCCGTACGGGCTGTCGGGCAGAGGAACTTGTTCCAGAGGCCGTCGTTCGAGATATACCAGCCATACTTGTCGGTTCCGGGATTACCCAGGCTGGGATCCTCGAGTGAAGAACCCAGAAGAGGGCTTGTCTTCAAAGGCGCGGGGCCTTCGTATGTCACCTTGACATAGCAGTAGACTTCCTCTTTCACACCGATATCTCCACCGAAATCGTTGGTGCGGAGGCCGCCCGCGATCGGCGAAGAACAATCGACTACGAGCGAATCGCCCGGATCGATTACGGGATCAGCGTTATCCCTGAGATCGTTCGCTGCATCTACTCTGACCCAACGCTCGACAGCGACTCCGGTCCCATCCGGACCGGCAAAGTTATCCTGCCAGAAGTCGAGATCACGCCATGCCCACTGCGGACCTGAGGTCTCATAGCGGTACAGGCGGACATTGTCAAGCCATGGTGAAGGTGTGTGAGCAGCGCAGTTTCCATATTTTCCGAACCAGGCATCGCACATGTCGGCGACACCGATCTGGACCTGGATACCGTCTGTTCCGTCGCCCTCATAGAGATCGCTGATATCCCATCCACCCTGGATGTAATCTTTGTCGCCACCGTAGTAGACAAAGTTACGATCGAGCCACTGACCGGGACATCCGTCAACAACTGTGCGGATACCCCAGGTGTAGAATATCAGGTTGGCAAGAGGAAGATCGCGATAGGCAGTGAATTCATAGACAAGGCCACCGAAAGCGCTTGCATTCGGGATCGCCGTATCCTGAACATTGTTCCTGCCACTCGAGTACAGCGTGAAATCTATCACGGGAGAGACGAGGGACTCATCCTGACAAGGGGCGGCGGTTCCGCCGGGGCCCGTGCAGAAAGGAGTATCGAACAGTCCGGGATAATCTGAACTCGGGTACGATGAACCCTGGAAGAAGATCACCTGTGTCGCGAAGTTGTCGCCACAGGGGTCTTTGTCCAGAAGGTTGTTGCCAAGACCACAGAAGCTACCGAAGGCATCTTCGCCCTTGGCATACCAGAAATTACCGTCGGCAAATTTCTGGTCGAGTGCTTCGCCTTCCCAGTTCTCATAGTTGATCGTAGCGCCGACATCGGATACGGTGATATCATCAACGATGAAAGCACCGTCTGTATCCCAGAGGCCGTCCGCGTCTGACCACGCGCCATCAGAGATCATGTGGAAGCGAAGTTTTGTTTTGGAGTTCGCGATCGAGAACTGATCAATAGCAACGGTATCAGCCGCGCCCTGATAGTTAGCGATCTCGATCCAGTTGTCATCACCAGCGTCATACTCTACCAGAACGTAATCGAAATCTCCACCCTCTACATCGTAGTAGGCGGTGTATCCCAGCGAAACGACGCCGTTGAAGAAGAATGCATCCGTTGTAAGATGCTGGTTCCAGCCGTTACCATAGCCCGGGGCTGCTTCCCACGAGCAAAGGTAGATGAACGGCGCATACGATCTGCCGTCATCCCATGCGCGGGATCCGCACCACATCGATTTGGTTCCTTCCAAAGGAACAAGGGCACCATAGGCTCCGCCGCCGAGACCGGCGAAATCGTCTACATGGAAGAAGACTTCGATCTGCTCAGTGTTGTCCAGGAATGTCCAACCCTGCCAGTTCATCTGCTCAAAATCATACCATGCGAGACAGTAGGAATCTACGGTCGCCGCCGTCATGAGACTTCTTGCACCCTGATCAATGTTTTCAAGGTTCTCATTTTCATGGAGTGCTCTCATGATCCGCTTGCCGCTCTTATCGATATCACGCGCCGACACGGTACCGACGAACGCAGCAAGGAGGCAAACGCCTAGTAAGATTACCAAGGCTTTCCTCATTATTTTATTCCCCCCAGCGTTAAGAGAATAATCCTGATTATTTATATCCCGAAAAAAAGTGCGCTTTAAGTCCCCCTACCTACCAGATCTAAATCAGTCACCTCCCAACCAGATCCGGAACTTCCTCAAGGCCCTCCCGTTGAATTCCATCATGTGTCGAGCAAGTTGGCACTCCACGGCGGTCGGCGTAGGGTATTTCCTTAAGGTCGATAAGGCTGCTCCCATTGAGCAAGACACTCATCTTCTCGAGATTGATGCCATTATAGCATGGAAACTTAATATATGTCAACATGTTATTTTGATCTGAATATCCCCGCCCGCAGTCATCAGATAGAGTGGGATACGCTTTTTTTCACCCGCCTCGCCGGCATGAAAAAAAGCTTTTTTCTCCCCGCCCGGGCGAGAGGCCCGGAGAGACTTCTCTCTCATTCCCCCGCTATCTCGGAATAATAGCAGAAAATGCCGAAGGCGTTATGAAGGGCTCCCAGAAAAGATATCCTGTTATCTTTTATAGCGTTATCGTCACAGTTGACCAGCACCGCGTCAAAATAAGCGTTGATACCTGGAACAAGCTCCTCGAGGATATCGAAAGACCCGGCGTATTCTTCCGGACTTTCGATCGCAGCAAGTGCTGTGGCGGATCGAGTCACTGAATCAAGGAACAGGTGTTCGGCCTCTTCCCTGAAGAGCAGGCTGGAAAATCCCAGCTTTTCCTCATCACCCCGTGATAGAGCCTCAAGCGCTGCCGGAGCCGTCTTCCTGTCCGCTTTTTTCCTCAGCTCTTTGGGAAGTATATTGGTGATCCTCTTCATCGCCAGGACAAAAGCGGAAAGCCTTCCGTCCCTACGCATCTCCTGAAGCTTTCCAGCCATCAGGAAGACAGCATACGGCGACTTCCATGGAGAAGCGAGAACAGCCGATACAAGATCAGGATCATGCCCTTCCCCCCTGAGGATCGTCACGAACCTCTGCTCGAACAATTCAGCGATCCGCCCCTCGATCTGCCCGTTGAATACGGAGGCGTCTATATTTTCCGGTCCGGCAAAAAGGGCGATGGATTTTTTTATCGCCCCTCCCAGATCGACATCGATCCTTTTTTCTATCATCATCCTCAGGATGCTCATCGAACTGCGCCTGAGGGCATACGGGTCCTGCGATCCCGAAGGTTCCAGTCCCAGAATGAAACATCCGCAGACAGTATCGAGCTTGTCGGCGATAGACAGGATCAGCCCCGTTCCTGTCGAGGGAAGGACGTCACCGGCGAATCTCGGAAAATAATGTTCATAGATCGCGTCCGACACAGCATCGTTTTCTCCCGACACCTTTGCGTATTCCCTCCCGATATATCCCTGCAGAAGAGTGAATTCCTTGCCATCCTTGACCATCTCGCTCGCCAGATCAGCCTTGGCGAGCATTGCCGCCCTTCGCAGATCATCCTCATCGGGCCGGATATCGGCAGGGAAGAATCGAATGAAATATGACGACAGCTCCGCTATCCTGCCAGCTTTCTCCTTCAGGCTGCCAAGACCTTCAAGCCAGACTATCCTTTCGAGCTTTTCGGCCATCTTCTCAAGCGGTTCCGATGAATCTTCCATGAAATAGAATTTCGCGTCGGCGAGCCTCGCCTGCAGCACTCTCTCATAACCTTTCAAAATCTCTTTTTTATTCCGTTTCGCCCCGTCGGCGAAAGCGATGAAATCAGGTCTGAGCCTGCCCTTTTCATCCTCGACTGAAAAATATCTCTGGTGGCTCTTAAGCGCCGTCACTATGACCTCTCGTGGAAGTTCGAGGAATGAACTGTCAAATCTCCCCGCGAGAACGACTGGCGATTCAACAAGATTGGCAACCATCGCGCACAGATCATCATCTTCTACAAGCCTGCCTCCCGTCCCGGCCGCTTCTTTCCTGGCAAGCGCCTCGACTTTTTTCTTTCTCCTCAGGGGATCGAGGATTATCTGGTTATTTTTCAGAAGCGAAAAATACTCCTTTATACCGGCCACCCTTACCATATCAGTCGAATAGGGCGAGAGTCTTGTTCCGGCGGAAGAGACCAGACCGGCGATCCTGAACGGGAACAGCCTGGACCCGTAAAAAGACAGTATCCACCTTACAGGCCTGGCAAACCTGAAATCGCTTTTATCCCATTTCATCACCTTGGGGAATCTTATATTGGAGATTATTTCCGGGATGGTCGCAAGAAGGATCTCTTCAGTCCCGCGGCTCTCGGTCTTTTTAATGACGGCAAGATATTCACCCTTTCCCGTATCCACCCTTGTAAGAGCGGCCAGATCGACACCCTGCCTGCTGGCGAAACCGGCAGCAGCTTTTGTATACTTTCCATCAGGATCGAGCGCCACTGAGACCGGGGGGCCTGTCACGATCTCCTCAGCCGAATCCTGTACTGTCGCCAGTCCTTTCACCTCAAGCACCAGTCTGTTCGGGGTCGCGGCAAGATAGATCGAGTCGTATGATATCCTCTCCGTTCTCATCGCCAGGGCAAAAGATTCCTCGAGCTGCCTCACGGCTCCTTCTATGTACCCGCTTGGCAGGTTTTCGCATCCAATCTCCAGAAGAAAATCTTTTTTCATCTGACCTTCCTCCCCAAACCCGCAGGGTCCTTTATCAAGGGATACCCGAGGTGTTCGCGCCTGGCGATATATGATTCAGCAGTCTTTCTGGCAAGTTCCCTGATCTTTCCGATATAGCTCGTCCGTTCCGATACCGAGATCGCCCCCCTCGCGTCGAGGATATTGAATATATGCGAACATTTCAGGACATAATCGTACGATGGAAGAATAAGATCCCTCTCCAGCATCTTCACCGCTTCTTTCTGATACTTTTCGAATATTCCAAAATAAAGATCGAGATCGGCCGCCTCAAAATGAAAAGAGCTGAATTCCTTCTCCGATTCCCTGAATAATTCTCCCCATTTGACACCACCTCCCCACTCGATCTCCATTATATCGTCTACTTTCTGGATATACATACATATTCGCTCCAGCCCGTAGGTGATCTCCGCCGATATCGGATCAAGCTCGATTCCACCGGCCTGCTGAAAATATGTGAACTGCGTTATCTCCATCCCGTCAAGCCATACTTCCCAGCCAAGTCCCGACGCGCCCAGGGTCGGGGATTCCCAGTCATCCTCGAGAAGTCTTATATCATGCCGGGAGCGATCTATTCCGATCCGCTCAAGGCTCTGTATGAAAAGGGGAAGTACATTCTCCGGCGCCGGCTTGAGGATCACCTGGAACTGGTTGAACTGCTGGACCCTGTTGGGATTCTCTCCATATCTTCCGTCTTTTGGCCTCTTGCTTGGTTCAATATATGCCGCCTTCCAGGGCTCAGGGCCGAGAACTCTGAGGAATGTTCCTGGATTCATCGTCCCCGCTCCCACCTCGGAGTTGTACGGCGTGATTATCAGGCATCCTTCCTCCCGCCAGAATTCACTCAAAGCCGATACGATCTCCTGAAATGTCACTGCTGATCAACTCCTTTTAATATCTTCAGGGCGCCTGGCAACCTGTAACCGGCTACATGATGAAGGAATACCGTGTGAAGCATCCTGCCGATCTCACTTCTCTCGGCCCGGCCTATCTTCATCTCTTCGGTCAGGCTGGTCTCAGCGGTCTCCATCTTCCCAAGTATCCCGGTCGAACCGGCCGAAAGATGGACCAGACGGCCTTTACAGCACTTTTCGCACGATACCTGTCCACTTACAGGATCGATATTGGCCGCTTTTCCCGCAAGAGATTTTTTACAGAGGCAGCATCGATCGATAGAAGGATAAAATCCCATCATCGAAAGAAGTCTGACCTCCATCGCAAAGAATACGGCCCATGGATCTGCCGACCTGTCCAGCCTTGTGATAAATCTCTCGAACAGGTCGAAGAGACCGGTATCATCCTCTTCTTCTATCGTCGACCTGTCGATCACCTCTATTCCCGCCTGAAAGATGCAGAGCCTTTCCAGGTCTCCACTTCCGGAATCAAAAACGGAACTTGTCTCGATCTCTTTCAGAATCTGCAGGCCTCTGCCCGGTTTATTGTAAAATACCGCTTCTCCGGAATTTCCCGTTCTCAGATGGCCATGATATCTGTTCTTTCCATTTTTGGCACCGCGGGCGATAAATCTCAGTTTTCCATGCCTTCTGGTAAGCGATACAGCTATTACGCTTGTCTCCCCGAAATCATAAGTGCGCAGAATCACGAGGCGATCCCTGATAATCTCACTCAAACCGGTCCACTCCGGGGTTTGCCCTCTATCCGAGCCAGTCCAGAAACAGGGTGGCAATTCCAAGGTATATCAATATGCCGAGGATATCATTAGAGGTCGTAATAAAAGGGCCGGTAGCAAGGGCGGGATCTATCTTCCGTCGTTTCAGCAGCAGAGGAATCATCGCGCCCATGACAGTCGACCAGCAAATAATGAAAAACATGCAGAGCCAGAGAAGTATTCCGAGCTTGTAATCTCTCTGCCACGCGAGGATTATTACCATCAGTATCGAGGCAAGAACAAACCCGTTTATCAGGGAGACCTTCAGTTCTCTCAGCAATTTGCTGCTGGTATGGCCAAAACTGATCCCGCCGACGGCAAGCTCACGAACCACTATAGCCGAGGACTGGATCCCTACGTTACCCGCCATTGCAGTGATGACCGGGATGAAAAAAGAGAGTGTCAGTACCGATTCGAGAGACTCCTTGAAATTATTCATCACAAAAGCGGAAGCTATCCCTCCGAACAATCCGGTCAGAAGCCAGGGAAGTCTTGCCCTTGAGAGTTTAAAAGATGACCTTTCCCAGAATTCTTCCTCTCCTGTTCCGGCCATCATCGTTATATCCTCGTTAGCTTCCTCCTCGATCACATCCATGATGTCATCAGCGGTGATCCGGCCTTCCAGCCTCCCACCCCTGTCGACCACGGGAAGTGTGTAGAGATCGTACTTGGAGAATATCGCAGCCACCTGTTCCTGATCGGTATCAGATGTTACCGTCACTATGTCACTTTCCATCACCTCATCGGCCCGTTTATTCGAATCGACCACAAGAAGATTGATGAGAGGAATGCTTCCAAGAAGTACTTCATTGGCGTCAACAACATATATGTTCTGAATATTTTCGATATATTCAGCTTTTTTCCTTATCAATGCTTTAACATCGTAGATCTTCATACCGCCGTTCACGGTCAGAAGTTCCCTGGCCATGAGACCGCCGGCAGTCTCTTCGTCGAATTTCAGAAGCTCGCTGACATCCTCGTAATCCTCACGGCTGATCCTGCGAAGGACAGTCGGCGCCTTCTCATCCGGCAACAGGTTTATTATATCAGCGGCATCATCGCTCGCCATGATCTCTACAAGGGGAACTATCTCTTCGGCTTCGAGTCTGGCAAGGATACCTCTGGCCACTCCTTCGTCGACAAGGGAAAGGACTTCGCTTGCCGTATCGATATCCATCTCCCTGAAGACAAAGATCCACAGGTCCTCGGGAAGCGAGGAAAGGATATCAGCAAGATCGGCATCCCTCATCCCTTCGATCACAGACTCGACCTTCCTGGAATCATCCGATTCATAAAGCTCGATCAACTTCTCGACTATATCTTCATATTTTTTAGTCATGTCCGCTACACCTTGCCAGGTTACAATATTAAGAAATTTCAGAATGAAACGAAATGCCTGTCAAGTCAAGGTTTATTGCGGCAGAGGCGTATCAGTCAGGAATTTTCTCGCCGGGCGGATCGCACGATCCTTTTGATATCCCGCCTGATGGAAGGACTGCTCCTCCCGATATCACCATCTTCAACGCTTCCTCGACCGAGCAATCCATTGAAAGGACCTCGTCCGATCTTACCATCAGGAAAAGACCGGAAGTAGGGTTGGGGGTCGTGGGCATGAAGATATTAAGATATTTTGTTTTCACTCCATCCTGCCCGGCAACAACGCAGTCCGAGGTTACAAACCCGACAGCGAATATTCCTCGGCGGGGATACTCTATCAGGACAGCTTTGCTGAAAACAGTCCTTTCATGCCTGAGAAAGACCTCGCTTATCTGCTTCAGAGCGGTGTACATCCTGCTGACCAGCGGTATCCTCGTCAGTACGCCCTCGGCCATCTCGATTATACTGCGGCCGATAAAATTACCGGCAAATACTCCAGCGGCGAGAATAAGCAGTATCACCGCTATGAACCCCAGTCCCGGAATATCGAGGAAAGGATATCGCTCGACGATCGGCCCTAATATATTATCGACGAAGACGAATATCCGGTAGAGGATCCACCCCGTAAGGACAGTGGGTAGGAGAATGATCATCCCGGTAAAAAATTTTCTTCTCAGCCATGCCATAATCGGTTTTTCCTCACTCTAAAAACTGGACCAGTGGCGAGGCCTACTGTCATCAGGACCAGGCCTCTCTTCCCGGACAGCCACAACGACGTTCATTTTTCCGGCAGCTTGATCCCTACTTCCATTATTCTCTGCCCGTCGAGGACCTTGATCATGAATCCGATCCCCTCATATTCTATTCTTTCTCCTTCTTCAGGCACCTTGCCTATCAGGTCGAACAGGAATCCGCCCAGCGTATCGACTTCATCTGACGGAAGCGATATCCCGAGCCTTTCCTCCAGATCATCGAGGTTTATACGCCCTCCGACCACAAACTCCCCTTCCCCGGTCTGATGGATAAGGGGCTCCTCATGGTCGTGTTCATCCCTGATCTCACCCACGATCTCCTCAAGAATATCTTCAAGAGTCACAATGCCTGCAGTGCCGCCATACTCATCGACTACTATGGCAAGATGCTTTTTTTCTTTCTGAAATTCCCGGAGCAGTTCGTCTATCTTCTTTCCTTCAGGTACAAAATAAGGCTCCCTGAGAAGATCCTTCAAAGACCTGTGACTGTCTGAGGATTCAGAGATCTGGACGAGGTCCTTTACGCAGAGGATGCCTATTATCCTGTCTATGCTGTTCTCATAGACGGGAACACGCGAATGCCCCGCCTCGGTGACCTTCTCCCTTATCTCGTCGAGGCCGAGATGATAATCTACGGAAAAGACATCGATCCTCGGGACCATCACCTCTCTAGTCTTTTTTTCTCCGAATTCAACGATACTGTGCATCAGCATACTGCCGTTTTTTTCGATGAATCCCTCTCCGCTTTCCTGCGAATCGGGGATCAGAAAGAGCAATGACGCCATTTCCCGGGGAATCCCCGGAAAGAACGAACCGATACCTTTTAAAAAGGCCACGGTGATCGGTTTGAGGATCATTATGAACGGGAAAACAGGATATGAGACTATATAAGCTATCCTTTCCGGATTCTTTGAAGCCATTCCCGTTCCGGCTATGAGTGAGATGAAGATCAAGATCCCGGAGACAATATACTGGATGATTCCAGGCGCTGAAGAAGCAGCCCCCGACGGCCTTATTATTCCTGCCACCGATCCCGGAAGGGAGATCGCGGAAAAAACGATCAGTACCGCTTCGAACCCGGCGAGAACCAGTATAAGATGCAACCTGTCGTCATGCATCCGGCGCGGGCACGCCGTCCATTTTTCATGTTTCGGGAAAAGCTTGTCGACGTGCATGCGCGAGATGATGATGAATGACGATATTCCTCCCGCGACAAGAAACTGCGCCACCATATAAAGCAGGACGATCATCAATGGCAATATCTCAAAACGCATCGTTACTCCCTGTGCCTGTCAATCGAAAAGCCTTGCGACGACTTCAGAAGGAAGGACTTTGCCGAGATATTTCATCTCTTCCTTTTCCATCCTGAGCCCATCCTCCCGCGAGTCATGAGTATACCCGGCAATATGACACAATCCGTGCACGACCAGCCTCAACAGATATGCTTTCTGCGGGACCTTCCTAGCTCTCGCTCCTCTTTCCAGCCTCTTCCAGCATAGAAATATCTCCGCGGAGACCTCTTCTTCAGATGAGATAAGGCTGTCATCGGGCGGATAGACAAAGGTCAATATCTCGGCAGCTCCCTTTCGACCCTTGTAGTCTCTGTTGAAACGGGCCATTCTTTTCTCGCCGATCAGATTGATCCCGACGCACTTTCCCACCGGTCTGAACAGGGAAGACACCGCCTTTATCTCTCCGGCTGCTTTTTCAAACCTGTTTTTTCCCTTGGCTCTCGGATGACTGCTTATTACTGTTTTCATTGTCCGGCTCTTTCTGGTCGTCCTCCTGATTCGGATACGATATCCTCGGATGGAAAAATCTTATCAGGAACTCGATATATCTCTCCTTGATTACGGAGATATCGTTCAGCGTCAGGCCACTGTGGTCGAGTTCCCCGTCATTCATCCTCGTCTCGAATATCCTGCTTATGATTGCCCTGATCCTCGTGGCTGTCGGTTCCTTCAACGATCTTGCCGCTGCTTCGCTTGAATCAGCCAGCATTATCAATGCTGTCTCTTTTGACCTGGGTTTTGGCCCCGGATATCTGAAATCATCTATATTGACACTGTCGTGAGAATCGAATTCAAGGGCCTTGTTGTAGAAGAAGGCCATTACGGTCGTCCCATGATGTTCCTTTATCGCGTCGATCACGACACCGGGAAGTTTCTCCTTTTTTGCCAGTTCGACTCCCTCCTTGACGTGGGAGGCGAGGATCAGCGCGCTCATCGTCGGCGAAAGTTTCTCGTGTTTGTTTAGATTGTCCCCCTTGTTTTCGAAAAAATATTCCGGTTTCGCCAGTTTGCCTATGTCATGATAATAAGCCGATACCCTGGCGAGCAGTCCATTTGCTCCTACTTCCTCGGCGACAGCTTCGACCATATTCCCGACAAGCAGGGAATGATGATATGTGCCTGGCGTCTCAAGGATAAGTTTTTTCAGCAGAGGCCGGTTCAGATCGCTCAGTTCCATCAGGGAAAAATTCGTCGTGACGTTGAAAAGCGATTCGAAGATCGGCAGAAGAAACATAACCAGTATTGTGCAGACAAACCCGTTTGTTATCCCCCAGAGCGCCCCAAGGAGGAATTCTCTTATCCCCGTGCTGTTGGTAAGGGCGAAACTTGTCACTCCCGCGATATACGCCATCGAGACGTAGAGAAAGATGGAATAGAAATTTTTCCTCTCCCTCAGTTGGGAGATGCTTATGATCGAGGCTCCTCCGGCCAGAAGAGATATAAAGACCAGGCTGGATGGAAACCCGGAATGCGTAATAAGCATGAATGAAGTAAAAAGACTGAATATCATGGCGGTAAGAAGACCAAAGAAAGCTGTTATGACAAGCGGAACGAAAGCTACCGGAATAAGGATCGGATCGAGAAATGAAAGCCTCGTAACGAGCGCCATAAGGAGAAGAAAGAAAAGAAGCGTTATAAAGGCAAGAGTCAGCCTGGCCGGTTCGGTCACGACCTTCCGGTCGAACTTCATAAGCGCGACCCACAGGATGATCGTCAGGATAAGGATCTTCATTATTTTACCGGCATATACTCCGACCCTTTTCCAGAAGGATGTCTCAAGCTCAAGGCGTGCTCTGTTCGCCTCGAGGACCTTGAGGATCTCGACCTGTTTTCCCGTGACCTTGTCATGTTTGGCGATTATCCTCTGGTTTTCAGATACGGTGAAAGCCTCGGGAACCTTATCCATTTCATTATTACGCCGCAGCCTCGTCTCATCCAGGTCGAATATCAGGTTAGGCATAAGGTGCGATCTGAGGATATTGTAGAATATCTTTACTGTCTTTTCGTCATTTCTGAATATTTTCGCCGCGTCGTTCAGAATCACCGATTCCAGGTCGCTCTGCCTGACCAGCGGTGAGGATGGCACAAGTTTCTCCTCATCGTCCGCTATCACCGTTATATGCGGATAATCCCGCCGCCTGAGAGGCGTATCGTCATTTATTATCCCACCGTCAAAAAACGATTGCTGAAGTCTCAATCCCTCCTGAAGGATCCTGTCTCTTTTTTCTCTGGAAAGAAGGATGCTGACATCATCTCTTCTAAGAACGGGGGCAGCCTCCCTGATATGTGAGATCTTTTCTTCATCCGACAGCGTGTCGATCGACGTAATCCTGGCGATCCTCGCCATAAAACCCTTGAGGTCTCCCGGAAGGTTCTGAAGCCCCCCGTCATTCCTTCTGTAGACCGGTGGGACTCCGACTGCCGCTTTAGCCCTGTTGATCTCCTTTTCCTGCTCGCTTACCGGAACAGCAAAAGTGAAGGGAGCTATCACATCGGTGTTGGCTATATCTCCTTCGTAGTATTGTATTTCCTTGTTTTTTCTTGTCGGTGGAAAAAGAAATATCGAAATGACTAAAAAAACGAGCAGATAGGCAATCGACAGTCTTCTGCCGTCGAGATGAATATTATCAGGAAAGACCGCCTTCAGGCGTTCAAGAATACCTGATATCTTTCCTTTCTCTCCCTCCCCGCCTTTTTGTTCACTCATCGGTCTCCTCCATCGCGGAAGATACGTCATCGCAGCTGCCAGCCTTTGCCGGGCCGCTATTCCTGTCCGGATCCATCCGGGCGAAAGCCCTGATTATTCTCCGGACGAGCCGGTGCCTGACTACATCCTCTTCTCCAAAAGTGACGAATTTTATCCCTTCGACACCTTCAAGTATCTCTCTCACCGCCACAAGACCCGACCTTCCTCTGTCAGCGAGGTCGATCTGGGTTATATCTCCCGTAATCACTGTTTTTGAATCGATGCCGAGTCTGGTCAGAAACATCTTCATCTGCATGATCGTGCTGTTCTGCGCTTCATCAAGAACAGCGAATGCGTTATTCAGAGTCCTGCCTCTCATATAAGCGAGTGGAGCGATCTCAAGCACTCCTGAATCGATCATTTTCTGAACCTTTTCCTTGCCTATCATATAAGCAAGAGCATCGAATATCGGCCTGATATATGGATCGATCTTCTCCTGCAGGTCGCCCGGAAGAAAACCGAGATTCTCCCCCGCCTCCACGACGGGCCTGGATACGTAGATCTTCTCGACCTCTCCCCTTTTCAGAGCGTCGAGCGCCATTGCTATGGCAAGATACGTCTTGCCCGTCCCTGCTGGCCCTATGGCAAAGACTACATCGTGATCCCTGACCGCGTCAACGTACTCTTTTTGCCTGACGCTTCTCGGCGTGATGCTGCTTCGCCTCAGTGGAGAATAGTATATCACCGTATCCTCAAGGGTTCCGATCTTTTCCGATTCCCGTTCTCCCCCGCGGATGACGGACAGGACATCTCCCTCCGATACTTCCCTTCCTTCTCCGGCGATCCTGATAAGCGTCTCCAGTATGGCCGAGATCTCCTCCACTTCTTCCGCTGAACCGCTCAGAAGTATCTCTTCTCCACGGACAGTGATCTTTTTATCGAAATTATTCTCAATTATCTTCAGGTTCCTGTCTTTAACTCCGAGCAACCGGACAGGATCCACTCCCGCGAACGACAGGATCCGCTTTCTTGTCTTATGTTTCAAACCTGGTCCCCTTTAATAGAAAACTCCTGGCCCACATTTGGCGGACCAAGAGTTTACGATATAAGTCGTTGTTCTACCGTCTGTTTCATTCCGACGGATATGCATCCCGCGGTACAACGATCTCCTGACCCGGAAAGATCAGATCTGGATCGTTGATCTGGTTCCTGTTAGCTTCAAAAAGCACAGGCCACTTGCGGTAATTGCCATATATTTCCCAGTATCCTGCTATCCTGGCAAGCCAGTCGTCCTGAGCGACCTTGTACTTTCTCGGCCAGTGCCGGGGAATAGTCAGGGTCCAACCGGCGAGGACCCAGTCAGGATCCTCGATCATATCGAAGTTTGCTCTCCAGATTCTCGTCCATTTCAACGGATCCCCGTATATCTGCTCGTACCCGGCCAGAGTCCAGAGACATTCCCCATAGACAAGCTTCCATTCTTTCGGTAACGCTTCAAGAGCGGATATCTGTCCGTTCAACTCAGTGATCTGAGTCGTCAGGTTGACATACTCACGCTCGGCGGTACGCAGTTCCTGCGTAAGCCTTGTAATATCATCCCTGTTCTGTTTCAACTGGGCCTGGGCATCTGATGATCTTGTCTGAAGTGATTCGAGTTCCCCGGCCAGCTTCAGGCAGTACTCTTTCCTGTCCTTCTTTGACAGCTTCTGATACTCTTCATCCTCATAATATTCGCCAGCTGAGATATCTATCGGGCTAGGCGAATACCGGCTGCAGCCAGCGGCAGAAATCAGGATGACCGGGACAAAAACCCATATTACCATAGTTTTTTTACCAAACATTCAGTCTCTCCTTGGAAAATCTTCTCTTAATCATCCCGGCCGCTGCCTTTTTTAAGTTCATGAAGTTTTTTCTGAAGCCTGGCAGGATCGTCCTTGATCTTTGTTATCTCCTGCTCTTTCGCTGTCAATTTTCCCTGCAGTTCATCGACGCTTTTACCCGTCTCAGCTTCTTCTTTCTCAAAGGTCTGGGCGTCGAGCCTCGTCTCATCCAGGGTGACAAGACTTGTTCCACATGGGGGAGCCGGTTTGCAGCTGAAATTCGTCCCCGCAGCCAAAACCAGCAGAAGCAATATTATGGATACCTTCCCAGTCAATTTCATAACTTATATTCCTCCCGGCAATTACATTCTTTTGACCTAACGTTACTTTAATATCGGGGTGCTATTATGTCAAGTAAAAAGCCTCAAAAGTATTCCATTGCAAAAGACATGCCTGAAAATACCCGATCACTCCTCATCGTTCCCTTTGATTACTTCTATATGCAACTCCCGCAGCAACTTCTCCTCGACTTCCGAAGGGGCCCCTTCCATCAGGGAGGTCGCGCTCTGCGTCTTTGGAAAGGCTATAAAATCCCTTATGGAACTCTCCCCGCTCATTATCATCGCGAGCCGGTCGACCCCTATCGCTATTCCGCCATGAGGAGGGGCACCGTATTCGAACGCTTCAAGAAGAAATCCGAATTTCCGCTGCGCCTCTTCATCTTCGATCCCTATCACCTTGAACAGCCTCTCCTGCAGTGACCTGTCATGAACACGGATCGAACCCGACCCGAGTTCTGTCCCATTACATACCAGATCGTAGAGATGGCCCCTTATACTTCCAGGGTCATCTTCAATTCGATCGATATCATTCTCAAGAGGCATCGAGAATATATGATGGGCAGGTTCCCAGGCACCCTCCTCCGAGCGCACGAACAATGGAAATCTTTTCACCCAGATAAAGTTGAATTCCCTCGTCTCGCCCGTGAGGAAAGCCGATCCGAGTTCGACTCTTAATTGCCCCAGCGATTTCTCGACGACCCCCTTCTCTCCGGCGACGAGAAGAATAAGTGACGAGTCTCCCCCGGTAAGCCCGAAAAGATCTGTAATCCCTTCCTTTTCCTCATTGGAAAGGAATTTCCCGATCGGTGAGGTGATTCCATCCTTATCTACCCTGAGCCACGCGAGTCCGCCCGCGCCATGGCTCTTGACAGTCTTTTCAAGCTTCTTGATCTGGCTGTTGGTAAATGAAGACCCTTTCTCGAAAGAGATCCCCCTGGCGACCCCTCCATCCTCTATCGTCGATGAAAAAGCCTTGAATGAACTCGAGCGGAAGATATCAGTGCAATCATGGATCTCGAGACCGAACCTCAGATCGGGTTTGTCGCTCCCGAACCTTAGCATCGCTTCGTCATAGTCGATCCTCGCAAAGGGGATCTTCAGGTCTACGCCCAGGACCCTTTCAAATACTCTCTGCATCAATCGTTCGGCTATATCAAAAACATCCTCTTCGTTGATGAAACTCATCTCTATGTCGATCTGTGTATGTTCCGGCTGCCTGTCAGCTCTCAGATCCTCGTCCCTGAGACACCTCGCGAGCTGGAAATACCGGTCGCACCCTGAAACCATCAGTATCTGCTTGTACAACTGCGGAGACTGGGGCAAAGCGTAGAATTTACCAGGCCTCAACCTGCTTGGGACGAGGTAGTCTCTTGCTCCTTCGGGAGTGCGCCTTACGAGCATCGGCGTCTCTATCTCAAGGAATCTGTTCTCGGAAAGAAAGTTTCGGACGTTCAGAGAGAGGTCATGCCTCAGCCTGAGATTCGCCTGCATTGAATCGCGCCTCAGATCGAGATACCTGTATCTCAGCCTGAGGTCTTCGTTCGCCTTTCCCCTGTCTGTCACGTTGAAGGGAGGGACCTTGCTTCGATTAAACAATTCGGCGCCATCCACCTCGACCTCGACTTCACCGGTCGGCATATTCTCATTGATCATGTCGGCCGGCCTCTTGGCTACTTTTCCCTTCACCGCGATCACATCCTCAGCTCTCAGAGATCTGAAAAGGTCATGTACCGGGGGGTTACATACTTCGACCGTCAGTTGCACAATTCCGCTCCGGTCCCACAGATCGACAAAGGTAAGATCTCCGAATTCCCTGACCTTCTTCACCCACCCGGCAAGAGCAACCGATCTTCCCACATCATCGCGTGAAAGTTCTCCGCACCCGCACGTACGTCCCCATCGCTCGCTATAATGGTATATCTTCCTTTCAATCAAGATTCTTTTTCCTTCCTCTTTCTAAATATTGCGATATCTGTGATAAAGGGACAAGATCCTGTTCTCCCGTCACCATTTCCTTTACCGTGACACTTTCTTTTTCCATCTCCTGCGTCCCCGTTATCAGCGTAAAACCTGCTCCCGATTCCGATGCGGCTTTTAACTGTTTTTTCATCGATCTTCCAGACAATTCGACTTCGACCGAATACCCGGCATCTCTCAGATCCGAAGCAACCTTCATCGCCATCACCTTTCCAGCTTCATCGGGAACGACAAGGAACAGGTCGATCGCTGTCGCGGCATCGACAGATCCGGCATCTTCGGGAATATTGTCCAGCAGCCTCTCCATACCAGCCGAGAATCCGATTGCGGGGATAAACGGGCCGCCGCAGTCTTCGGCAAGGCCATCATACCGGCCGCCCCCGCAGAGCGCGTTCTGCGCCCCGTCTCCCGGCTGAAGAATCTCAAAAGCTGTCTTCGTGTAATAATCGAGACCCCGGACAAGAAGAGGATCTACGATAAAAGCGATCTTCATCCCGGTCAGGATCTTCTGCAACCGGTTGAAATGGGACGCGCACTCTTCACAGAGGTTCTCGGTTATTACCGGAAGCGCTTTTTTTACTTTATGGCAATCCTTACAGTCGAAGATACGAAGGGGATTGATTATCGCTCTCTCGGAACAGTTGTCACAGAGATCGTCCCTGTGATCTTTCAGCTCTGATCGGAGCATCTCGATAAATGAAGGCCTGCATGACGGACATCCGACGCTGTTGAGCCTTACTTCAAGAGACCGGAAACCGAATATTTCGTATATCCTCAGGCTCATATCGATGATCTCGGCATCTATGCAAGGATCTGAAGAACCAAGGGCTTCTATTCCAAACTGGTGAAACTGCCTGAATCTTCCCGCCTGTGGCCTGTCGTAGCGGAACATCGGTCCGATATAGAAGAATCTCGTGATACCGCCTTTCCTGTGAAGTCCGTTCTCAAGAAAAGCACGCATCACCGGAGCAGTGTTCTCGGGCCTGAGCGTGAGGCTTCTGTCTTTTTTATCGTTGAACGTGTACATCTCTTTCGAGACGATATCGCTTCCTTCGCCGACAGCCCTGATGAAAAGATCGGAGATCTCGAATACCGGAGTCCTTATCTCACTGTATCCGTAACTCCTGGCTGTTGCCGCCAGTTTCTCCTCCATCATCCTCCACCTGTCCATCCTCTCCCCAAATATATCCTGCGTCCCTCTTGGCCTCTTAAATTTCATCCCGTCTGCCCCTTTTTATCGTCCAAACATGCTTTGCCGTCGCGAAGATCGAACCGGCGACAACGCCTGTAAAATCAGCCACAAGATCCAGAAAACTGGAATCCCTGCCCGGTATGTAACTCTGGTACATCTCGTCAAGACCCGCGATCCCTCCTCCAGTCATTATTACGACGAAAGTGATCGTCAGGTTCACCCTTCCGCTATCGTAACTTAACCCACGATAGAATAGAACAGCAAAAACCAGATATTCGAAAAAGTGAATGAGCTTGTCGGCGTCAGTCGGGAGATCTACTCCCCTGGTCACGCCACCGGGAATGGAGGACGCCCCGAAAATTAATGCTATCCACGCAAAAAACGGAAACCATCTTCTTATTCTTGAATTCATCATCGCACCTGATTCGCCTTTTTACAATCGAGGCCGGCAAAAGTTCTCCGGCCCGCATCCCCTGTCAGAATATCCCTGCCGGCAGTCAGGGTATACTGTGATCCGATCCCGTTCCCGTAGAATCGGAAAATCGATCAAGAAAATCCAGTGAATTCTCCCCGGCTGGAATAAACGCTGCTATTCCGATCGATCTCAGATCGTTCTTTATGTCAGCCGGGGCTCCGGCTGTAATCGCGGGAAGCCTGTCAATAAACCTTTTTTCCTTCCAGCGTTCGATCCGGGTCGAGGAGAGGAGGAATATCTCGTGAGGGACCGGCGTACCGGTAAGCAGAATCGAGACTTCCCCTTTTTTCATAAACCCGAGGGATTCGATCCTTTTGAACCTGTCAAGATCTATCCCGCCGGCCACATATTCACCGAATAACACTCCGTAGACTATCCTTTCGTCACACGAACGGCATCCGGTAAATTCTATATCATCAGAATCTGTATCGAGGTCTATCCCATGGTCGGCAAGAGCCTTTAACGGGGAGAGGAATCCGGAGGCGGAATTTCTGAAGGAAAATATGAATTTCCCTCCTGAAAGCTGATCGATGCCTGTTCCTTTCCTGGTTATCACGACTCCGACCGAATGGCTTCTGGCCTCGGTCGCGCAGGCGGCGAGAGAGAGCTTCATCCGCTTCGAATTCACAGCGACTCTCGCTTGAGGAGAGGTCATCAGGTAGAAATCGCACCCGGCCGGTTCTTCATCATCGCCAAAAAAGAACCATGCTATATCCCCTCCTCCCTTTTCTCTTACCAGTCGGGAATACCTGTCGAGGATCGGGGCCGCGAATACGGAATCGCAAGCTGTTATCCCGATACGGACCGGCACGTGAGCCATATAGTCAGGTTTAAGAAAATACGCGGCCGAGGCAAGAAGGATCACGATCGAATATAAAAAAAAGTTGATCCAGAAGACCCTTGAGCCCTTTCTGCCGCGGGATGAAGCCCTTTTTTGATCCATTCCCCGATCCCCCGTCATCGTTTTTCTTTCCCGGTCGTGCCGTCCCCGGGTTTCTTTCCCGGTCCGGCCGGATCTCTCTGGGTCTCTTTCCCCGGTTCGGATATGGTTATTTCAAACATGTCCGTATCGAGAAAATACTTCTCTATCCCGCCCGGCACAATGACCTCGGGTACTATCTGGTATTTACCCGGCTCTCTCGCCATAATATTCAGAATTACCGAAACATCATCTACAACGACCTTTTTGATGATCTCTTCGGCACCTTCGATCGTCAAAGAAACTGTCTTTGGAGAATACTGGACCGAAAGATCGGAATAGTCCTGCAGAAGTGTCGGAGGAATGTTCGCAAGGGTCCTCACGATCCTTTTATATATTTCCATCTCGATCAATACTACTGAAGGTACGATATTTATCTCTCTTCCTCCCAGCATCAGCTGGCTTTCTTCAGATATCTTTCCCCTCTTGTTGCGGATATCGATCTCTCTGGTTGAAAGAAAATCGATCGCGCTGATGATACTTGACGCGCCTCTGACTTCCACCCTCGCGGGAATGATTACTGGAGTCCCGGAGATCACTATATTATCCGGTACTCCCCCCTTGTAAGCTATCCTTACAGGAACCGATTTCTTTATGATCCGTTCAAAATTCAGACTGAGTGTCTTGGGGTGATCGATGGTAATATCCCTTGGATCAAAGTCCTCGGAGAGATTCAGGATCCCCGGTGAAAGAAGGATATTCTCTCTCCCCTTCTTGGCGATCGACAGGTCCACTACAGCCTTAAGCCGTCCAAGCAACCTGAGTTTGAGCAGCTTGCTTCTCGGCCCTCTTATAGTCACTTCGATCTCTTTTGGTACATCATGGATTATTGTCAGGCTGTCGGGGATACCGGTCAGCTGCAGCGGTACGCGGAACGACTGATTCTCTCCCTGTTGCGCAGTCACGTGAAACCACAGAAGGACAGCAAACACGAGGGAAGCTATCTTTGCACCCGGATTCCTTATCAAAG
Organism: Candidatus Krumholzibacteriota bacterium; assembly: GCA_016932415.1. Lineage (NCBI taxonomy): Bacteria > Candidatus Krumholzibacteriota > Candidatus Krumholzibacteriota bacterium. The sequence continues at coordinate 9,562 of JAFGCX010000015.1, read as the reverse complement.
AGTTTCGAATCTTCTCGTAATTCACCTGTCACCCCGCTGATTACGAACCTGTAGTCCGGATCATCTTTCGGATCACCCTGATCTTCTGTCCCGGCCTGATCGTCGCGCCGCTTCCTATCCTGTTGAGATCACATATCTCTCTGACTGTTGTTCCATATTTTCTCGCTATCAACCCCAGGGTCTCGCCTTTTGAGACGGTATGAGTAAGCATCTTCGCCGGAGATACTCCGCTCCCCTCGGGAGGATTCTCCAGAAGATATTCGACTATACCGGATGCGATCGATTCGGCAACCTCTTTTTTGACCTTCTCTTTCCTTATCAGGGAGACGTCCTTCCTGTTCGATAAAAAACAGATCTCGACCAGGACCGACGGTTTTTGCAGATTCCTCAGTATGACGAAGTTCGCCTGCTTGATCCCCCTGAAAGGGATCGAACCGACCTGTTTCATCTTTCCGGCAATAGCTTCCGAAAGGGCAAAACTCTGGGCCATCGCTTCCTTTCTGCCCCAGTCGCCCAGGATCCATTCAATATCATCGTTAAGCATCTCCCCCTCCTCACCCATCTCCAGAATCATATTCTCCCGTTCCTCCAGCGCTTCGGAATTCTCGTCCCTTGCCCCCTCGACAGAGAGATAAAAGATCTCTGATCCCCGTGGAGTCGACGACCTCACGGAATTGAGATGTATCGAGACGAAACATCTGCCGCCATGATTCCTCGCTATCTTTATCCGGTCGGCAAGGCCGACATCATAATCTCCCTCTCGCGTCAATATCGCCCGGAAACCCTTGTACGAATCTATCGCGTCCCTGGTCATTCTGGCTATATCGAGAGCAATATCCTTTTCGAGCAATCCGTTATTCGATGATGTCCCCGGTTTGCTGCCTCCATGGCCTGGATCAATTATAACAATAATATCTCCACTGTTGGCGACTTCCTCGACTTTCGCCCTGCGCTCCAGTCTCTCGACATTTGATATCGGTTTTACAAGATCTATCACTATCCTGTCTGGATGGACAGAATTAGGACCAAGGGAATAATACTTGTATTCAGTAATCCCCCGCAGATCAAGAACGACCTGGGCGCCTTGCCTGAGATCATTGATCCTTATACGTGACAGGACGCCATCATCAACGATCGTCTTTTTTACACCGGGGGAAAATCTTCCCGAAGGGATATCGATCACTATTCTGTCAGGATCCTTGCGCTCACTGACCTGATAATCACATGGCCGGCTGAGGTCAAGGACGACTCGCGTCCTGTCAGGTCCCGAATAATACCGTATCTTCTGCACCAGTCTTGAGGCGGGCAAAACATCGCCGGAAATTTCGGCGACACCCAGGGTCATAAAAACCACCGTGATGAAAGCCAGTATGAATCTTATTTCTCTTCTTCCCGTCAAACCGCCTGCCCTTCGCGACTGAAGAAATACCGGTCACATACCATCTGTCCCAGTCTATTTGTATCTTCTGAAATTGACAAGAAAAAACAGATATGGGCTGATTGGATAAAACTGACCGGTCAATCGAAATAAATGCCTTCTGGAATTATATACTGAAGAGGATCCCTGTGCGTTTTCCTGAATATCACCTCATAATGAAGATGCGGACCGGTAGATTTTCCGGTGTTTCCAACGAGACCTATTATCTCACCACGTTTGATCCGCTGTCCCCTTTTAACCAGGATCTTGGAAAGGTGGGCGTATTTCGTCATGAAACCATTCCCATGATTCACTTCGATAGTAAGCCCCATACTCCCGTTATTTTTCGCCATAGTGATCACTCCATCGGCCGTGCTCATCAGCGGCGTTCCGGACCTGGCAAAATAATCGACACCCTTGTGAAAAGCGATCCTCCCTGAAAAAGGGTCCATCCTTCTACCAAACCTGCTGGAAAGAAATCCGCCGTTCAGAGGCCTTATCGAAGGTGTACAGTTCCTTAGGTCCGATTCCTTTTCAAGAATATCAATGATCTCGCCGTAACTTTCCCTCTGAAGGTGCGACTGCCGGACGATTCTTGATATATCATCCTCGAAACCGGAAAACAGTACGTCCGTGACTTTCAGTTCCCTGTCCAGAAGACCGGGTTCGGGGCCACCGACTCCCACCTGCCAGACATCTTCAGAGATAGGATCGAGATTGGCCATCAGCCTTGCCCTGTTCTGCAGCTCGAAATTGACGTTCATCCGGTTCTTCAATTGATCAACTTCCAGTTCAAAGTGATTCAACCGCTCGATAAGCTCCTCGTTTTCACTTTTCAGAGATTCCATATTCCTTGAATCAGTCCTGATATCGGCATATCTGACAGTCAGTACCATCGAAGTGACAAAGAAGGAAACAAGCAGGATGCCCGCTGAGAACGCCAGAGTCCTCCTGATCTTTATCGATTTGACTCCCGCGTTACCTCTGCGGACGTAGAGAAATGTGAAATACCTGTCCATGATCCCTTTCAGGGCCTTACCCGAATCTTGCAGGAAAACATCGGGGTGAAAGTATATCCACCTCGTCCTGCTGTCAAGAGATAATTACTTTTCTGATCGTTGCAAAGGGTGTTCCAGATTGACTGGAAGATATAAATACAGGACGGAGAAAATCTCCCCGCCCTGTATGTTGAAGCTGTAACCTGCTATCAGATCTACTCCTGCACGTATCCTCTGAGATATTTGCTTCTTGTGCTGTGCCTGAGTCTGGTGATCGATTTTTCCTTTATCTGGCGGATCCTTTCGCGAGTCAGGTTCATTTTTTTACCAATTTCCTCCAGAGTCAGAGGCTCCTCCCCCTCAAGACCGAAGTATAGGCTGAGGATAGTTCTTTCACGATCTGTCAGAGTCCCTAGCGCTTTCTGCATATCGTCGCTTAAAGCGTTGACATATGTCATCTCATCGGGAGAATCCTGTGATTCATCTGCCAGATAATCTACGAGCGAATTCTCTTCCTGGTCGTTATTGAACGAAGCATCGAGTGAAAGATGGCTGTTTGCTATCTTCATCGTGTCCCTGACCTCTTCATTCGAGAGATTCAGCTTCTCGGCGATCTCTTCGACTTCAGGAGTCCTTCCAAGTTCCTGGTCCAGCTGCCTCGACACCTTCCCGATCCTGTAGAGCGTGCCTGCCCTGTTCAGGGGAAGCCTGACTATACGTGACTGCTCGGCAAGAGCCTGAAGCATTGCCTGTCTTATCCACCATACGGCGTAAGAAATAAACTTGAATCCGCGTTTTTCATCGAATCTTTTTGCCGCCTTGATCAGGCCCATATTCCCCTCGTTGATCAGGTCGGCAAGAGATAATCCCTGGTTGACATACTGCTTTGCGATCGAAACAACGAATCTCAGATTCGCCTTGACGAGATCATGCAAGGCAGTCTCTTCACCATCCCTGATCCTGCAAGCGAGATCACGTTCCTGCTCCCTCGTCAGCAGAGAAGTGTTGTTGATTTCCTTCAGATACAGGTCGAGACTTTTCTCTCCCATGTAATCGTTATCTTTTCCTTCCGGATACATTCTTAAACATCTCCTGATGCCTGATATGATCCTTTTATCAGGCCGTTATGTAAAGGTGATCGCCGCCTGCAGACCTGCCCTGTCCTTCTGCCACCTTCACTGTTAAACCTTCTTCCTGTTGCCAGCCGGTCCCTGAGAAAGTGATACTTTCAGCATACTTATTCTCCACGAAAACCAGCGATGTAATTAATTTCCTATCAGGTGGGGTTCAACAGAAGGTACAGTTGGCTAACGGCATCCTTCCTTCAAGTTCTTTGCTAATCCTGACACCATTCAACTACAGTGCAAATTCTACACCATATCCAGACTGCTGTCAAGAGTTTAATTTAGCTTAAAATTGCCAGCCTCGGCTTGAATATCCAGAATATACCGAGTTTCAACTCTTTTTCTTTGAATTACATTAATATTCTGTTTATTTCTTCCTTTTTCTAATCCAAAATCATGCGCAAGATTGAGATGAGGGAAAAATTTTCCGGTATCTCTTCGTAAATTACCCTGCCCAGCTGCCACTACGACAAACCGGGAATTAATTTCCCTTTTCTTCCGGCTCCTCTTCCTTGCCTTCGTAGTGTCCGGGAGCCCTCTCTTTCTTTATCGTCTCTATCTCGTCTTCCTTGAGCTTTAATTGTACCTCGAGCTCCCTGACCTCATCGACGATCCTCTTTACGATCTCGTCGTCTACAGTCTTGTTGCCCCTGTGCCCTTTTTCGTTGACGAGATCATAGACCCTGCCGCCCAGTTCCGAGAGATGTTTCTCGATCGTCCTGTTGATACCGGCAACCTCTATCTTTTTCTTCCCTATTCTTGCAAGTTCATCGGTTTTGTCGTATGCCGTCCCGTACCATTCGACCAGGTTCTTTTTTACCCTGTCCCATAAAGGTTCCATATTGATACTCCTTTCATATCAGAGACGCGAGGTATCTGATTTATCTTGTAAAAACTCTTCTTCTCTGACATATATCATTAAACGCAATTCAACGGGAGAAGTTTCATTGAGCGACACAGTTATTTTCGTTTCCGATACGCATTTTAACCGTAACAGAGATGAAAAGGAAAGAGAAAAACGGCGGCGCTTTCTAAGGTTTCTGGAGAGTTGCGCCGGTATCTCCAGGATATATCTTCTCGGCGATGTATTCGACTTCTGGTTTGAGTACAGGCACGCTGTTCCCTCATTCTACTACGATATCCTGGAAGGTTTTTTCAAATTGTCCCGCTCGGGGACGAAGATATTCATGACGGGAGGGAACCACGACTTCTGGCTTGGAAATTTTCTCCCTGAAGTCATCGGGATCGAGATTCTGGGTCAGGAGACGACTGAAACGATCCAGGGACACTCGATAACGATGACTCATGGCGATATGCTTATGCCTGGTGATCATGGTTACAAGGCTCTTAAGGCCCTGATCAGGAACCGGCTGGTCATCAGACTGGCAAAACTCCTTCCTCCCGATCTGCTTTACTCCTTCGCCGGAAGATTCTCTATAACGAGCAAATCAATCACTCACAGGAAGACCCGGTTGTTCGCCGAAAAGGTATCATCCCTCGCGAAAGATAGTTGCTTCAATAACGGGAACGATGTTTTTATCATGGGACATATCCATATGCCGCTCCTGCGCCGTTATGACGACAGGACTTTTATCATACTCGGGGACTGGGTAGAACATTCCAGCTATCTTCGGCTTGAGGACGGGCGCTTTTCCCTTGAATCATTCTAAAGCGAAGGAAAGAGATTTATCGAGAAACGATGAACATCACCCAGGTCATCGGCTATCGCCGAGTAGGAATAATCGAACCTCAGATTCCTGTAGATGATCCCGCACCCCATTGACGCACCCTGAACATGGTATCCGCTCTTGTATCCCAACCGGACCGCGAGCAGGTTGTGGTAAAGATACTCCAGGCCGGTATGGAATTTCGATCCGCTGTCATTTGGAAAAACCGCGTCTGCGGCGAGAACAAGGCTTCCCCGCAACCATTCTTTTTCAGAGAGATGGGCAGCCCCGATCCTGAGCTGGAAGGGAGGGTAGAATTTTTCTTCCACAAATTTCGCCTGGGGACCGAGATTAAGCATCGAAGCGGCGATAGTCAATCCTTCGATCCTCGATCTATGTGTAACGCCGAAATCGATGGCATAACCTGTAGCCGATTCGAAGTCGATCTTCTCATATATCAGTTTCGCCGCTATCCCGGCAGAGAGGTTGGGTATTATATCCCTGGCATAACCGGCGGAAAGGGCGAGGTCGTAAGGAGCGAAAGTACCATCCGGAGTAAGCGAAGGAGAATCGCCGTACCTGTCGAGTTCACCATAGTAGACACCCGTGAATCCCAGTCCCGCTACTCCGCCATAGACTTCGCTCGCCACCGAGACCTGCTCGAACCGGATATCCATCAACCATTCCGAGTGTGTGACGTTGAGTTCGACACCCTCGACTGCCGCCATCCCGGCCGGGTTCCAGTAGATACTGGTCGCGTCATCGCAGACAGCGGTGAACGCCTCGCCCATGCCGCTTGCCCTGGCTCCATTTCCAAGCCTCAGGAAGACAAAACCGCTGGTTCCTGGTTCTCCCGCTGTCACGGCCGAGGCCAGGGAGACAATAATGACTGTTGCTGCAAGAATTTTTCGGCGAAGCATCTTTCCTCCAATCGGACTGATCCGGGTCTACTGTATTTTAATCTATTCCCGCCTGCCGGTCAACTTTGATAAATGACCTGATGCCTCCGTGACGGAAATTCTATCTTATTATCGCTATCTTTTTGCCGCCCTTCCAATTCTTTCCTTCAGCGGCGACTTCCATATGACATATATATATACCGCTGGATATCCCTTCCAGCGGTATCCTTATCTCGAAAGGTACCGTTCCAACAGGCCAGTCATGCTTCTTTTCGACCGAGCGCACCTTTTCGCCTTCAAGATTGAGGATACTGACAGTCACATCAGCCTGCGAGGAGATCAGGATCCTGATATTCACCTCTCCCCTGGTGACAGGATTCGGATAACAGATAAAGGAACTTTCATCCACCATGCTGCCGGCCTGGCTGGAACCTGACGGCTCCTGCTGCCTGCCCGAACCTCCGCTATCGCGTCTGAAAGCGATCCATTCCCCTTCATGAAAGCAAGCTGAGGTCAACCGGTATCTTGACAGCTCCGAAAAAGGTTTGTCTATTATGACGCTGCCGGCGGAACCCGGTTCAATCCTGCTGATACCCGACGTGTTGAAAAGGCAGGTTTCGCTACCCTGAGCGAGTATGAGAGGAGTAGCCTCTCCTGTTGAACAGAACGTGAGTGGCCAGCCGGAGAGTGATCTGCCCTCGCCGTCGAGAAGATGACAGACGCCGGCGATATTGAACAACGACTCAAGCCCTCCGTCTCCATCAAGATCGGCGCAAAGAGGCTGGGCCGGAACACCTCCGTTTTCCAGCCTGATCATCTCATCGGGCACTTTCACCGGCCAGTGCGAGAGTTCAGAGCCATACCCGCTCAATAGATGAATATTCTCCGAATCCCTTATGATCGTTTCGAGGATCCCGTCTTCATTGATATCGGCAAGCGCTGCTGATGAGGGATTTGTCGAGACTGACGAAGATATGAGAATTGTTCCACAGGCCGTTCCCGCAGCCTGGTATGGATCGAAATAGACAAGCCCTGTCCCCGTAAGCGGGATTACCGCCTCGTCATATCGGTCTCTGTCTATATCACCGGATGATATAGTCATCATCGAGGATGGAACGGGCCTGCCTGGCACACCGGCGATGACAGCGGCGGAAAGGTCCTGGAGCGGATAATAACAGGCCTCGAGACCGGCATCTGCCGCGCATACAATGAACAATCCTTCAGATTCCGTGACACTTCCGGCATCGGCGAGGCCCCTGGCAGGATGGGAAACGAGCCTCCCCGCCCGGACTGCCTGCGCCAGGACTCCCGGACCGGCACTCCTGGCGCCGGTCAATGGTCCATCCATACCTATCAGATAGAGAAACACACTGTCCTGGTCTGATGAGAAGACAGCGACCTCTGAATAGGGATCCCCCGGGTAATCGATAACGATCGGCATCGTCACCAGATCTCCCTCCAGATCGAGGCTTCCGGGAGTCTCGTCGATATCGACAGGAAAAGCCGAACCGTCAGATTCGAAAAGATGGACCGCGCCTTCGGTTGATGTAATGATCATCTCCAGTTGCGAGTCTCCGTCGATATCGGCAAATACGGGTGGACCGGTCCACCGGACACTGTCGATCACAGCGAATATCTCGATCGAACCGGCCCATTCTTCGCCGGCTGGGTCGTCAAGGCTGTATATGATACCTCGTCCCGCGTCCCCTGCCGCTATAAAAACCGTTTTCAGACCATTTCCATAGATATCCGCGGCGACCGGCGCGCAGGCCTCTATATCCCCTTCGATCATGGCGGTCTCGCCAGGATCTGGATGATCGAATTCGATGTCAAAAGTCATCCTTCGTGAAGCGGCGGAGATCGAACTGATCGAGATCCCTGAAGCTATACCACTGTTCCTCGAACTCGAAGGAAGGCTCGCCGGGTCGAAAACAGTCCTTACCCCTTCCCTGAACGAGTCGAGGAAGCTTCCATAGGCATATTTGCCTCCCGGCCTGTCCATATCCTGGATACCGTCCGCTTCCTCGAGATCGACCCCTTTAAGATGAGGATCGTCGTTGATCCCATCTCCCGCCGCAAGCCTGTCGGCAATCACACGCTCGTCGATATGCCAGATCTTGATGCCACCTCCGGTCCTGGTGAATTTCTCACCATCGATATATTCGATCAGATCGGTAGTGCCTGTGGTATAGAAATCGAATTCCGCACCCCTGAGAGTATCTTCATTCTCAGGCACCCCGTTCCCGTTGAGATCGATAAAATCGAATTTCATGTCGAGATCGGAATCGTGAAGCCTGTTGGCGACGAGATAATACTCTGACGGCCCTGAGAAGATCCTGACAAGAGCGGTATCTCCAGGCAGGCTCGAGTTGATATCGGTAAGAGCGACACGGGACCCTTCCGTGATATCGACCGCCTCTACCCATCCCATCAGCAACCTCTGAAAAGCGCAGGGGAATCCCGGAACGAATCCGTTCGCGTTATACAGGCCGTACGACATAAGGCCGAAAGCCCCTATACCCTGGGAGTCGGGGTGACCCGATGGCGATGTGTCGTACAGGGAGACCATTCCAAGCCTCTTTCCTATCTGGTAGGCATATATCCCGAGCGAGCCGAATATTATACCGTCCTGGGTCGCCTCTTCCGGAAGTACCATGATATTGTCTATGAAAAAGGTGGTGCCGGGACCGCCGTCATCAGTCGGGATCCCAGTGGTGCCGAGCGTGTCGGCAAGCAGAAGGACGATATCCTCCGGATCTATGAATCCTGACCAGAGTTGATCCTGGGAATTACCGAGGAAATCGGTCTCCCTTCCCTGGCCGGTATGAATAATGGCATAACTGTCCCATATCGAAAAATCATAGGCGGAATCGAGTGAATCGACGACGCTCATCATGATCTCCGGCACGCGCAGGTCCCATGGATCGTTCTGCCCGTAATACTTTTCGTCGAATGGTAGCCGTATCACCTCCTGGGCAAGGTGATAATCAAGGGCGAACCTGCCCATCGAGGCCCCGCGGTAATATTCCGCCAGATGCCTCAGCTCATTCTCGTAATAACCTGACTGGTGTCCCGGAAGGAAATCGGCATCTGAAAAGGATACCCGGATGAAAAGGACCTTCAGAGAATCAACCGTTTCAACGGAAGCGGAGGTGAGACCGCCAAGCGACCTCCTCTGGAAATACCCCGGTTTTACGCGTGAATCGGGAACCGACAGGTCCACAGCCGAGACAACCCTCCCTGCCCGGCAATCCCGGTGGAATATTATATTCGAAATCAATAAAACGACTGTTACAAGATATAAGATTCTCTTCATAAGTACTGGATGATAATGAAGTAATAACGACTCTGCAAGCTATATAAAAAGTCTGGGGAGAATGAAGTCCTCTTGCCGCCCCTGTTCGACAATTGCATTCTTCATTCTCCCCTTTGGTCGACCTTCCGGGTAACGGAAACC